>NZ_LVIA01000030.1:0-56982 GCF_001596805.1 Halomonas sp. KX33721
GCTCCGAGAGGCATTTGAATCAGCTTGCGAAAAACTCGACTGCCGCATCCTTGAGTTCGATGGTGAAGAAGACCATGTTCACCTGCTCGTGGAATATCCGCCGAGGCTGTCGATCAGTGTGCTGGTCAACAATTTGAAATCCACGTCGTCCCGACGGGTGCGGTTCTTGAATGCCCATATTCCGCGCCTCAGCAAGAGCGCCGTGCTGTGGTCGAGATCGTATTTCGCTTGTAGCGCAGGCGGAGCCACTATCGAGACGCTCAAGGCTTATGTGCAGGGACAGAAGACACCAGAATAGGGCCGCTTGTGCGGCCCCCGCTTACCTCCCCGCCCGAGTGGGCGAGGGTTCACGCGGGTTTTTGCTGAGTATGACGACGTGTGTTGATCGTCTCTATTTTTACCGAGTGGTTGAGCTCGACGCGTGTCAGCTTGGCTAATAAAGCTGAAATAGCCTGTTCTTCTTGAAGGGGTCAACCTGGGAATCCCAACAGTTCAAGCTCAGTGATCACGGAGTAAGCGTAATAGGCAGGCGGCAGGCATAGCTGTCGCTCGATCGCGTTGATAAAAACGTTTGTATCGAGCAAATAGTTACCACTCATCCCGCATGCTCCGTTGATATTCGACCCCTTCCTGGGTTGTCAGAGTGGGCGCTTTGACAGAGGAGAAATCGAGACCGGATGACGGCCCAGGCTCGCTCGGCTCTGATGTGCTGTTTTCATACAGCACCACAATCCGGGCATGCCTGTTTTTTAAGTCTCCATATTCGTCCGGGATTTTAACCATACCGTCTTGAATGTCTGCCTCAAACTCAATCGCCTGCATACCCTTCTCCTCTAACGGTGCCGATGAGTGCCCCAGCGTTCTTACGTCTTTATCTACCGCTGCTCTATTCGACACTCTTTTCATCAAAAATTCGAGGCGCACATTGACTCGTGGCGCTCACCCTATTGGAGGGTCGTACCTGCGCAGCCAATACCGACAAAAAAAACCCGCAAGAAATCTTGCGGGGTTTTGCGTGACTAAGCGCTTATAAAAAGCGCTTAACAGGCGCGTTTAGCCGAGCAGGTGCTCAACGGCAGCGCGCTCTTCACGCAGTTCTTTTTCGGTGGCTTGCATCTTCTCTTTGCTGAACGCGTCCAGTTCGAAGCCTTGGACGATTTCATATTTGCCACCCTGGCAGCGCACCGGGTAGGAGTAGATGATGCCTTCGGCAATGCCGTAGCTGCCGTCGGAGGGAATCGCCATGCTGACGATGCCGTCGCAACCCAGCGCCCAATCGCGCATGTGGTCGATGGCAGATGACGCAGCAGAAGCGGCAGAGGAAGCACCGCGCGCTTTGATGATCGCGGCACCGCGCTGCTGTACAGTCGGGATGAAGTCGTTTTCGTACCAGTCACGCTCGACCAGATCGAAAGCGGCTTTGCCGTCGACTTTGCACTGGGCCAGATCCGGATACTGGGTGGCACTGTGGTTGCCCCAGATGATCATGTTTTCGACGTCAGTGACGTGCTTGCCAGTTTTCTGAGCCAGCTGGGTCAGCGCGCGGTTGTGGTCCAGACGCGTCATGGCAGTGAACTGACCTGCATCCAGGTCCGGCGCGTTGCAAGAAGCAATCAGCGCGTTGGTGTTGGCCGGGTTACCCACAACCAGCACTTTGACGTCACGGCTGGCGTGGTCGTTCAGCGCTTTGCCTTGTACAGAGAAGATCGCGGCGTTGGCTTCCAGCAGATCTTTACGCTCCATACCCGGGCCACGCGGACGTGCACCTACCAGCAGGGCGAAGTCAGCATCTTTAAAGGCAACGTTCGGGTCGTCGGTGGCAACGATGTCTTGCACCAGCGGGAACGCACAGTCGTTAACTTCCATCACGACGCCGTTCAGCGCGTCCATCGCTTGAGGAATTTCGAGAAGCTGGAGAATGACAGGCTGATCCGGCCCTAGCATGTCGCCAGCGGCAATACGGAAAATAAGAGAGTAGCTGATCTGGCCGGCACCGCCGGTAATCGCAATACGTACTGGATCTTTCATCATTGCTCCTTGATGGTTCGCCTAATGGAGGTTCGCCTGGTAAAGAATAGCGCCATGATGGTATGCCCAGACGCTCAAAAACTCAATCAGACATGAGACGACTACCCATTTGCACGCGGGCTTGATACTCGCTGAAAACGGCCAGTTACGCTATGGTGTGACGGGCTGCGGTACCATCCTTACCGCGCTATCTATTTTGTCATTCCCTTGGAACAGTGACTTTCCATGCGACGAATTCCCCCCTCTTACGCGCTGGCTAGCCTGCTGGTGCTGGCGTTAGTGGTATGGCTGGCCGTTGGCGATTTTCAGCAGTTTCAATCTTCACCTCCTGAAAGCACAGCAGAGCAAGCCGAGGCCCTCCCCCGCGTCGAGGTAAGCACTCAGCAGAGCACGCCGTATATTCCCCAGCAGGTGCTACAGGGCCAGCTCACCGCTGAGCGTGAGACAGTGCTGCGTGCCAACGTCGCGGGTTACGTCGCAGAGAAGCCGGTCAAGCAAGGAGAGAGCGTGCGCCAGGGCGAAACGCTACTAGTGCTGGATAACGATGCCCTGCCCGAACGCTTGCGGCAGGCCAGAGATGAACTAGCGCTGGCCGAAGCCGAGTACGCCGGTGCCCAGAGCCTGCGCCGTCGTGAGCTAATTTCCCAGCCGGAGCTGCTGCGCCTGCAAAGCGCGCTCAGCGCCAGCGCGGCGCAGGTGGCGCAGCTAGAGAAACAGCTGCAAGACACCCGGCCCACTGCCCCATTTGACGGCACCCTCGACCGAATACAGGTAGAGCTTGGCGACCTACTCCAGCCAGGCGAAGAGTGGGCACGCTTGATTGATGATCGCCGCCTAACCGGTACCGCCTGGGTGTCACAGCAGCAGATAGGTGCTTTAAGCGTGGGGTTACCCGTGACGGCCCGTCTACTTAACGGTGGATCGCTCGCTGGCGAAGTGAGCTATATCAGCAGCCGTGCAGAAGAAGCGACCCGTACGTTCTATATCGAAGTAGCACTCGACAACCCCGAGCGCCTGCGCTTAGCGGGAGGCAGTGCAGAGTTCACGATCACATTGCCACCCCGCCAAGTGCACACCCTTTCGCCTGCGTTATTCAGCCTTGACGAGCGCGGCCAGTTAGCCATCAAGCACTTGGATGACGAGGATCGTGTCGTGCAAACCGCCGTCGAGCTAGTTAGCGCCGATACCCAGCGCGCCTATGTCAGCGGCCTGCCCGACCCGGTCACCCTCATTACGTTAGGGGCTGGCTTGGTCCGCCCCGGCGAAGCAGTAACCCCCGTGCCTGCCCAGGAAGGTGGACATGCGCCAGTTAATTAATGCCGCCCTCACCCATACCCGTACCACACTGCTGCTACTGGTAGGGCTGCTACTGGCGGGCACGGCCGCATGGCAGGCGATTCCCAAAGAAGCCAACCCCGACGTGACGATCCCGATTATCTACGTATCTCTCGCGCTGGAGGGCGTCAGCCCCGAAGATGGCGAGCGTCTACTGGTCCGCCCCATGGAGCAGGAGCTGCGTGGCATCGAGGGGCTGCGTAAATTCACCGCTCAGTCCAGTGAAGGGCACGGTTCGGTGACGCTTGAGTTCGACCCTGGTTTTGACCCAGACACCGCGCTGGCCGATGTGCGCGAGCGCGTCGATATTGCCCGCAGCAGCCTGCCCGATGAAGCGGAAGAGCCACGGGTGATGGAAGTTAACGTCTCCGAGTTTCCCGTTCTGAGTATCGGCCTCTCCGGCGATCTGGATACCCGGGAGCGGATGACGATTGCCCGGCGCTTGAAAGAGGAAATCGAAGGCATCGCCGATGTGCTCGAGGTAGAGATTGCTGGCGAACGGGAGGACCTGTTGGAGATCGTCGTCGACCCGCTGGTGCTGGAGAGCTACGGCGTTGATTTCGACACCCTGTTCAATCAGATATCACGCAATAACCGCTTGGTCGCCGCAGGCAGTCTGGATACGGGCGCGGGGCGTTTAGCGTTAAAGGTTCCCGGCATTATTGAGTCGTTAAACGACGTGATGAACATGCCGGTGAAAGTAGAAGGAGATCAAGTGGTCACCTTTGGCGATGTGGCCTGGATTCACCCCACCTACAAAGAGGCCGAAGGATTTGCCCGTATTGATGGCCAGCCCGCCGTGGTGCTGGAAATCTCCAAACGCGCTGGGGCCAACATCATCGCGACCATTGAAGCAGTGCGAGAGCAGTTGGCACTCGCGGAAGACCTGCTGCCCGAACAGCTACGGATAACCACTATTCTGGATGAGTCGGTTACCGTGCAGAACATGCTCTCGGAGCTGCTGAATAACGTGTTAACCGCCGTTGTGCTGGTACTCATCGTAGTGGTGGCCGTGATGGGCTGGCGGATGGCACTGCTGGTAGGGCTGACCATTCCAGGAGCGTTCCTCACCGGCATTCTGCTGGTGTGGGCGTTTGGATTTACGCTCAATATTGTCGTGCTGTTTGCACTGATTTTGGTCGCGGGCATGCTCGTGGATGGGGCTATCGTCGTCAGCGAGTTGGCCGACCGGCATCTGCACGACGGCCAAGCGCCGCATCAAGCGTGGCTCGATGCCGCCTCACGCATGAGCTGGCCGGTCATCGCCTCTACGGCAACGACACTCGCCGTGTTCATCCCGCTGCTGTTTTGGCCGGGCGTGGTGGGCCAATTTATGAAGTACCTGCCCGCCACGGTGATTCTATGCTTGCTGGCCTCGCTGGCCATGGCGCTGGTGTTCTTGCCTACGCTGGGCCGGTTGTTCACCCGCACTTCGCACGCTAGCGGCTACGGGCCGATAGACGAAAGCACGGCGCTAGGCCGCGGTTACCGTCGGATACTGAGCCGTCTCCTGCAGCACCCAGCCTGGGTACTGCTATTTGCCGTACTGCTCATTGCACTGCTGTACACCGGCTATGCACGCTTTAACCATGGCGTAGACTTTTTTCCCAGTGTCGAGCCGGACAGCGCCCAGGTACTAGTACGCGCCCGTGGCGATTTTTCGGCGGAAGAAACTGACGCGATATTGCAGCGCGTGGAGCAGCGCTTGGGTGGTATGGGGGAAGTGGAGGCGCTCTACGCCCGCTCTTACGCTGTGCCCGACCAGCAAATGGGTAGTGATGTAATTGGCATGCTTCAGTTCCAGTTTATCGACTGGTATCAGCGCCGTCCTGCTCGCACCATTCTGGCGGATATGGCTGAGCGCACCCAGGATATCCCAGGCATTACCCTGGAGTTTCAAGAGCAGGAGATGGGCCCCGGCGGCGGCAAGCCGATTGTGCTGGAGGTGAGTGCTACCGACCCGGACATTGCCGATGCAGGGGTTGATCAAATCACGGCGATGATGCGCAACCTTGGCGGCTTTACCGATATTCAGGATAACCGCAGCCTGCCGGGCGTCGAGTGGCAGGTGCATGTGGATCGCGAAGCCGCTGCCCGTATGGGAACCGATATCACCACCATCGGCAGTGCCGTTCAACTGCTCACCACCGGGCTTCAGATCGCCTCTTATCGTCCGCCCACGGTGAACGATGAAGTGGATATTCGGGTGCGACTGCCGGAGAACTGGCGCACATTGAACCAGCTTGAGCGTTTGACGATTAATACCCCTCGCGGGCAGGTGCCTATTTCGCACTTTGTGGAGATTACTCCTGCACCAAAAGTGGGCACGCTTAACCGCATCGATGGCCGCCGTGCTATTACGGTGGAAGCCGACTTAGCTCCAGAATTCTTGGCCGATGAGCGGCTGCGCGCTCTATTGGACGCTGGCCAAGGCCAACTGCCCGACGGTTTGATGGTTAACGTCGCCGGTGAGCAAGAGGATCAGCAGGAGTCGATGCAGTTTCTGGTCAGCGCTTTCTTGGTTGCGATTGGCTTGATGGCACTGATTCTGGTGACGCAGTTCAATAGCTACTACCAAGCCGCGCTGGTACTGTCGGCGATTGTGTTCTCAACGGCAGGGGTATTGATGGGACTACTCATCACCGGCCAAGCGTTCGGCATTGTGATGGTAGGCATGGGGGTGATCGCGCTGGCAGGGATCGTGGTGAACAACAATATCGTCTTGATCGATACCTATAACGAGCTGCGCGCCGAGGGCATGCCCCCCGCTCAAGCGGCCTTGGAAGCAGGCTGTTTACGCCTGCGCCCGGTGCTACTCACCGCGATTACGACCGTACTGGGGTTGATGCCGATGGTGTTGGGCGTCAACGTCAATTTGTTTGCCCCGGCATTAGGTTTCAACGCCCCGTCTGCCCAGTGGTGGACACAAATGTCCAGCGCGATTGCCGGTGGGTTGACGTTCGCCACCTTCCTCACCCTGCTGCTCACCCCCTGCATGCTGGTGATTGGCGGCCGCTTACGGCGGGAGAAAGATCTCGGTTGAAAACGCGCCCCACCCCGCTACGGGCAACCCCATTTGCATCGTTGGCGCCGCACCCGTAGCGCGGCGTAAGCGGAGCGCACCCGCGAAGCAACGCGCAGAGCGTTGCCGATGGGGGCGCCGGGGGTGGTGGTGGCGTTTTATCGTACGGAAGCGTGCTGGGTTCGGTGGCGTTACCGGGGCGGCTGGCGCCGCCTCCGCGGGTGCCTCTTTCGCTCGTTGCTCTCGCTCTTTCGTTACGCCGCGCTACAGGGGCGCGGCATTAAGCGGGAGATTTGATCTGCTGGGGGCTGTGGGCTGCATGGAGGCGTGCGATGAGCTGTTCCTCCAGGGCGAAGCGTTCGGTGAGCCCTTTGGCGAGACGGTCAATCCAAGCGGGTAACCGCGCTAGGTTTTGTTGGCAGCGCACCGGGGATACGAAGTCTTCATCAAACTCCAGCACCATGGCAGTAGACATTTCCAGGCGCTCTAGCAGTTGTGCGGCAATGTGAAGCGCGCTTTCGTCATTAAAAGCTTTCGCTTCTTCCGCAAGCTGCGGGTAAATCTCAAAGTGCCCAGCACTGATATAGTCCATCAGCAGTTCGCTGAAGGTATCAATGCGCGCTTTGCTCACGGCTTCCAGCTCCGCATCGCAGGCTTCTTTTAGTTCAATAAAGCTCACGAGTAGCGCGCGACGCTGATCAAGCCAGCGATCAATTAAGCTGTGTACGCCTCCCCAGCGCTCCAGGGCATTTTTGCAATCTTCGAGCATGGGGCTTTCTCCTTGCAGATAGCCGCCTTGAACAGGGCTAGACTCGCTTTTCCTTCTGCCTCTGTCAATCCTGGCGGGAATGATTTCCTTGATACTGGAGAGTACGTCTTCGATAGTCAACGCTTGCGTTAGACAGCCGTCGATAGATCGGCTGCCTAACGACTAGGCTAGCGCTTGATGGCTAGCCACAGCATACGCAGCGGCGCCAGGGCCAGCACCAAAAAACCGATCAGCGTCCAGGCAGGCAGTGACAGCCCCAACAGCATGAAGTCGATCTCAGCGCACTCCCCAGAGCCGGTAAGCACCATGGCGACGACTTCCTGCATAGGCAGGATATCCATCATGTAATCCAGCCCTGGGCCACAGCTAGGCACCTCATCTGCTGGTAAGCCCTGCAGCCATACATGACGCCCGGCGATAAAGGCACCGGTGCCCACGGCAGCTAACCCTAACAGGCCATAAATGCCTCTACCCACGCCCCCTTTAGGGTTGTGAATGGCTGCCACAGCTAGCACTAGCCCGGCGGCGATAACCGCTACTCGCTGAAAAATACATAGCGGGCAGGGCTCTAAGCCCACAATATGCTCAAGGCTCAGCGCTACGGCCATCATCAGAACGCAAAACGCGACACCGGCGAGTGCCGTCGGACGAATGGCTGATGATGTCATTGCGCATCCTCGGGTGGCAGTGCAGAAAGCGCCCGAGACTCTCGCGCTTTGGTGAAATAACTCTCTAGGAACTCGCTAAAGCTCTCTTGGTCGGCCTCCTCAATATCCCGCTGCTGCTGGTGAGAGGTGTCGATCAGTTGAGCGAGTAGCGCTTCGCGGGAACGCAGCATCGGCGTGGCTTTTAGCTTATCGGCTTGGGCCTGCGCCATGCTCAGTAGCGTGTCGCTTAGTGATCCATTGCCCTCTTGCAAGCGCGCCAGCATTTGCGCCGAGGGGGTCAACGAAGGATCTTTCAAGCGTGGTGCAAGGGCTTCAAGCGCTGCTGCATGGGGCTCCCCCTCCTCGACAGCATCCAGCAAGCGTGCCACCTCAGCCATTTCAGCAAAAATTTGCTCGCCCCAAGCAGGCAGCGTGACCGATTCCCCATTGCGAGTTAGGCGCAGTTCCGGGTCGCGGCCGCGCTCTACGACCAGCCGACGATTATCGTCTAGGCGGTCACACTCCTCATCGGAAATCCAGGGGCTGTCGCTGAGTAGGCACCACATCAGGAAGGTGTCGACAAAGCGCATCTGGGATTCCGTGACGCCCAACGGATCGAACGGATTGAGATCCAGGCAGCGCACTTCGATGTATTCGACGCCCCGGGCCTCCAACGCCTGGCTTGGCGTTTCGTTGTGCTTGGCTACGCGCTTGGGCCGAATATCGCTGTAGTACTCGTTTTCGATCTGCAGGATATTGGCGTTAAGCTGCTGCCACTCGTCGCCGTTTCTCACGCCCAGCGCTTCGTAGTCCGGCCAGGGGGTGGAAATGGCATGGCGCAGCGTGTTGACGTAGTTCGACAGCGAATTGAAGCAAATTTTAAGCTGCGACTGCACTTTGTTCTGATAGCCAAGATCCGACATACGCAGTGTAGTGGCATAAGGCGCGTAATAGGTATCGTCGCTGAGCGGCTGCAGCTTATCCGGCACTTGGCCATTCGGCAGGAAGCTTTTGTCTATCGCAGGAGACGCGCCAAACAAGTAGAGCAGCAACCAACTATGGCGGCGGAAGTGGCGAATCATCCCGAAGTAGCGGGTCGAGCGGTAATCGTTAAACGGGATGTTGGTGGCTTTTTCCATTTCCCGCAGCGCGTGCCACATATCGTCCGGCAGCGACACGTTGTAATGCACGCCCGCGATGGCCTGCATAATACGGCCATAGCGTACGTCTAAACCCTTACGGTAGACATGCTTCATGGTACCGACGTTAGAGCTGCCGTAATCCGCAATGGGCACACTATCGTTACCTGAAAGCCGCGAGGGCATGCTGCCCGGCCAGATCCACTCGTTTTCCAAGTGGTGATAGGTAAAGGTGTGCAGATCAGATAAAAACGCCAGCGCCTCTTTAGGCTCGGAGTACACCGGAGTGATGTACTCCAGTAGCGCCTCTGAGTAATCGGTGGTGATGTGCGGATGAGTCAGTTTTGACCCCAGCGCCTGCGGATGAGCCGTTTGGGCAATATGGCCGTTGGCATCAACACGCAGACCCTCTTTCTCTAGCCCGCGACGCAAGCGCCCTAAGCGCCCAAGTCGCGCGCTTGGCAGCAGCCGCTCTACCTGGGCGGTGAGCGAAGATGGCACAGTGAGAGGTTCAGACAAGGTGAACACTCCTTGTTAGTAAGACCTGCATTAAGCAGGCTTTGTTGAAGTCAGCTGGCATCGCCATAACCATTACCCTGCTTTCTAATCGAGAATAGAGAGCAGGATATGGCGACAATGGTTAAATATTCAAGACGCGCGACTATTTGCCCCGCTTGGCTTTCATCAGCGCAGCCCCAAGCGCACCCATCGCAGCAGGGGGTTCGCTCTGCTGATTGCCCTGGCGCTGCCCGCCTTGGCGGCTGCTGCGAGTGGGTTTGCGCGGCGCTGCCGAGGCAGTACTGCCTGGTGCTTCGGGCTGTTCCGGCTCGTCACCCAAACGCATGGATAGCCCTACCCGTTTACGCGGAATATCCACGCTCATCACTTTCACCGTGACGATATCGCCCGCCTTAACAACGCTACGCGGATCATCAATAAAGCGGTCGGAAAGCGCCGAGATATGCACGAGGCCGTCTTGGTGAACGCCGATATCCACAAACGCCCCGAAGTGGGTCACGTTGGTGACGGTGCCTTCCAGCACCATGCCGAGCTTTAGGTCTTTGAGGGTTTCGACGCCCTCTCGGAATTCAGCGGCTTTGAACTCTGGGCGCGGGTCGCGGCCGGGCTTATCCAGCTCTTTGAGGATGTCGCTCACGGTGGGCACACCAAAACGCTCGTCGGCGAAGTCGGCGGGCTTGAGTGCTTTCAGGGTCGTGCTGTCGCCAATCAAACCTTTCACATCACGGCTATTCTGCTTGGCGATGCGCTCCACTAGCGTATACGCCTCGGGGTGAACGGCACTGGCATCCAGCGGGTTCTCAGCATTGCTAATACGCAAAAAGCCTGCGCACTGCTCGAAGGTTTTCGGGCCAAGGCGGCTCACTTCAAGCAGCTCTTTACGGCTCTTGAATGCCCCCTGCAGATTGCGCTGAGCGACGATATTTTCGGCAATAGCGGCGCTTAGGCCTGCCACACGGGAAAGCAGCGCGCTGGACGCGGTATTGAGATCCACGCCCACGGCGTTAACACAGTCCTCAATCACGGCTTCCAAGCTGCGAGAGAGCTGCACTTGGGAAACATCGTGCTGATACTGGCCCACACCAATGGATTTGGGCTCGATCTTCACCAGCTCGGCCAAGGGGTCTTGCAAGCGGCGGGCAATCGAGACAGCGCCGCGAATCGTCACGTCGAGATCCGGGAGTTCGCGCGCGGCGTACTCGGATGCCGAATACACCGATGCGCCCGCCTCGGATACCATTACCTTGCTCAGCCGATGGGCTGGGGCTAGCGCTTTTACCAGCTCGCCCGCGAGCTTGTCGGTTTCGCGGCTGGCGGTGCCGTTACCTACCGCGATCAGCTCCACACCGTGCTGTTTTACTAGCTTGGCCAGCACGTTAAGGGATTCATCCCAGCGGTTTTGCGGCGCATGGGGGTAGATCGTTGCTTGGTCAATAAACTGACCGGTGGCGTCGATCACCGCTACTTTACAGCCGGTGCGCAGGCCGGGGTCTAATGCCAACGTGACTTTCTGCCCGGCAGGCGCTGCCAGTAGTAGGTCTTTCAGGTTGGCGGCAAATACGTCGATAGCGGTCTGCTCGGCGTGTTCACGCAGGCGGCCCAGTAGTTC
Source organism: Halomonas sp. KX33721 (assembly GCF_001596805.1). NCBI lineage: Bacteria > Pseudomonadati > Pseudomonadota > Gammaproteobacteria > Oceanospirillales > Halomonadaceae > Halomonas > Halomonas sp. KX33721. Next base: position 11,069 of record NZ_LVIA01000030.1, read on the forward strand.
GGTTTCCAACGCGGTGTAAAGCTTCACGCGCCAGGTCCAGCGAACTACTTCGCTTAACCATTTATCCGCCGCGCGTCCCTCATCACTAATGCCTACGTGCTTGGCAATCGCCACTTGGGCGGGATGAGTGGGTGCGTCGTCTTCACCCGGCAAACGGATCGCTAGGCTTAAGATGCCTTCGTTGCGGCCACGGAACATGGCCAGCGCCCGGTGCGAGGGCACTTTCGACAGCTTTTCGTCGTGCTCGAAGTAGTCGGAGAACTTCGCGCCCTCCTGCTGTTTGCCATCCAGCACGCGCGCACTGAGCTCGCCCTCTTGCCATAGCCGCTCCCGCAGTTGACCAATCAGCTCGGGGTCTTCTGCAAAGCGCTCCATCAGAATCTGCTTGGCACCATCCAGCGCCGCCTTGGCATCTTCAATGGCGGGGATATCCCCTTCGGCTTCGCGCAGGTATTGGGCGGCTTCGCTTTCGGGGTCAAGCGTTGGATTCGCTAACAGCGCATCCGCCAGGGGCTCTAACCCGGCTTCACGGGCAATTTGGGCTTTGGTGCGGCGCTTTTTTCTTGAAGGGGAGGTATAAATCTTCCAAACGCTGCTTGGTATCGGCGGCTTGAATGGTCGCTTTGAGTGTGGGGTCTAACTTGCCCTGCTCATCGATGGCGGCCAGTACCGCTTCACGACGCTCTTCAAGCTCGCGCAGGTAGCGCAGGCGTTCGTCCAACTGGCGAAGCTGCGTATCATCCAGCGCGCCAGTGACTTCTTTACGGTAACGGGCAATAAAAGGAACGGTAGCGCCACCATCCAGAAGCTCTACCGTTGCGGCGACTTGTTCAGGCCGGACGCTTAGCTCTTCGGCCAAGCGTGCAGTAATGCGTTGTTTGACATCCATAACGTGCAACTAACTCATGCAGCATTCGAGGTGCCGACAAGGTACCACAAACCACCTAGACTGGCATGGATTGCCCGCTACCCCTATCTTCACCTTCCCTCTACCTCTGCCAAGCTCACCTACCACACTAGCGGTGAAACTGCTTTTCTCGTTCCGGCTGCCAAAAAATAGCGTCTATGCGCAGTCTTACATTAGCGTTATTAGGCAACGGCCACTCAATCTCATCCCCTACTTTTAAACCGATTAACGCCGCTCCAATGGGTGCCATGACAGAAATTCCGTCAGCCACACTTGCTAAAGCGTGAGGGTAGACCAGCGTCCTGACCATCTGACAGCCACGCGTCAGGTCCGTGAAGCGGATTTGGCTATTCATGCTTACCACATTGTCAGGTATGTCCTGTGGGTCTAATACCTCACCACGCGACAACTCTTCTTCCAGCAGTTCTGCCACCACTTGATCTTTTTCAGACGCGTGGTCAATCAGTCGCTGCAGACGCTCAGCATCCAGCCGATTAATGATAATGGGAGGCCGCTGCCCCATGGTCACTCTCCTTAAGAACATGCCAACCAATGCAAAAAAGCCCTTCCCCGGGGTGGGAAAGGACTGCGTATTGCTGCTACACGCAAACTCGTTGATTTAAAGCCTTAGGTGACACCCTGCTCAATCATGGCATCCGCCACTTTGCGGAAACCGGCAATATTAGCGCCTAGCACTAAGTTCTCTGGTTCCCCAAATTCCTTTGCTGTCTCAGCACACTGCCGATAAATATCCGCCATAATGCGCTGTAGCTTTTTATCCACTTTTGCTAACGGCCATTGCTCCATACTGCTATTTTGCGCCATTTCTAACTGACTGGTGGCCACGCCACCTGCATTAGCCGCTTTACCTGGACCATAGGCTAATTTAGCGGCAAGAAAGTGCTCTACTGCCGCTTTGGTGGAGGGCATATTAGCCCCTTCGCTTATGCAGCGAACGCCATTTTCAATCAGCACCTTGGCGTCGCATTCCGTTAGCTCGTTCTGGGTGGCACAGGGAAAGGCGACATCTCCCTGAATACGCCAGACGGCATGACCATCGCTCGGATAATCATGCGCAGGCACATATAGTGCTTCCGGGCGCTCACGTAAGTACGCCTCTAGCGATACCCGTTCGACCTCTTTTAAGCGCTTTAAAAGCTCAAGATCAATCCCGCTAGGGTCATGGATCGTACCGCGAGAATCACTGCAGGTAATGGGCCGCGCGCCCAGTTCATAGAGTTTCTCAATGGTATAAATCGCGACATTACCTGCGCCAGACACAAGGCAGGTTTTGCCTTCTAGCGTTTCACCACGAGCTGCCAGCATGTTTTGGGCAAAATACACCGCGCCATAACCCGTCGCCTCTTTACGGCCCAAAGAACCACCCCAAGACAAACCTTTTCCGGTCAGGACCCCTTCATAACGACCGGTTAACCGCTTGTACTGGCCAAATAGGTAGCCAATTTCGCGTGCACCAACCCCGATGTCCCCGGCAGGAACGTCGCTATTTGGACCTATATGACGGTACAGCTCCGTCATAAAGGATTGGCAAAAGCGCATGATTTCGTTGTCCGACTTACCTTTTGGATCAAAATCAGAGCCACCTTTACCACCACCAATAGGTAAGCCGGTAAGGGCATTTTTGAATATCTGCTCAAAACCTAGGAACTTGATGGTGCCTGCTGTCACGCTAGGGTGAAAGCGCAGTCCTCCTTTATAAGGCCCCAGTGCGGAGTTGAACTGCACACGATACCCTTTATTCACCTGGACGCGGCCAGCGTCATCCAGCCAGCTGACACGAAACATAATTTGCCGTTCAGGCTCAACGATCCGTTCAATAATACTGTGCTGGTGATAGTGTGGTGTGCGCTCAAACAGCGGTCGCAGGCACTCAAGCACTTCTTCCGTCGCTTGATAGAACTCAGTTTGGGCAGGGCTACTCTTAGCAAGTCGCGTAAGCGTGTCGTGAACATAAGGCATGGAAGTGTACCGTTCCGTGTAAAACTATCGTTATGCTGGCCAGCGCATAGCCACATTTAACTGTGGGAACGAATTCCTGCATACCCTATGCAGGTTTGGTATGGCAAAAAAACGCCTGCATAGAGACTAAAGTCTATGCTTTATTGCTCATTTATGGTGCATCTATAATTTCTAATCAATGGTAATTAAACGATTCACGCAGGAACAAGGCAGAGTGCAGCGCTGTTGTTACTTATATACCCACCCTCAATCAGGCGAGGGTTTACGCGGTTTTGCGAATAAAAAAGGGGCAGTGCCGTGGCACTGCCCCTTTCTAGCTAGCTCTTCCCAGCGACGCTTGTAAGTACCTTTTTAGATACCTTTTAAACCTTAGGTGAGCTGTGGGCCTGCCTGGATAATGGCTTCGTTAACGCCTTCAAACTTCTTGAAGTTCTCAACGAATTTAGTGGCCAGCTCTTGCAGGTGGCGGTCATAAGCGTCGCGGTCTGCCCAGGTCTCGCGAGGGTCGAGCAGGCTGGAGTCTACGCCCGGCACGGCTACCGGCACCTCCAGGTTTAGGCCTTCAATGTGCTTGGTTTCTACATCGCGCAGAATGCCAGACTGAATCGCGCTGATGATGGCGCGAGTGGTCGGAATGGAGAAGCGTGAACCGCCTTCACCGTAAGCACCGCCGGTCCAGCCAGTGTTGACCAAGTAAACCTGGGCGTCTTTCTTCTCAACGCGCTTGATCAGAAGGTCGGCGTACTCACGGGCCGGACGCGGGAAGAATGGAGCGCCGAAACACGTAGAGAACGTCGCCGCCAAGCCTTCGGAAGAACCCATTTCGGTGGAGCCGACTTTCGCCGTGTAGCCTGACAGGAAGTGGTAAGCCGCCGCTTCTTTCGACAGCACGGAGACCGGCGGCAGCACACCGGACATATCGCAGGTCAGGAAGACGATGGCATTAGGCTCGCCTGCCAGGTTTTCTGCAACGCGCTTCTCAACGTGCTCCAGCGGGTAGGCAGCACGAGAGTTCTGAGTCAGGCTGTCGTCGGCGTAATCCGGCTCGCGACGGTCGTCGAGTACGACGTTTTCCAGCACGGTGCCAAACTTGATCGCATTCCAGATGACCGGCTCGTTCTTCTCAGAAAGGTCGATGCACTTGGCGTAGCAGCCGCCTTCCATGTTGAAGACAATGCCGTCGCCCCAAGCGTGTTCGTCATCACCAATCAGGAAGCGCGCTTGGTCAGCAGACAACGTGGTTTTGCCGGTGCCAGAGAGGCCGAAGAACAGGCAGGTTTCACCATCTTCGCCCACGTTAGCCGAGCAGTGCATCGGCAGCACGTCGGAAGCGGGCAGCAGGAAGTTCTGCACAGAGAACATGGCTTTCTTCATTTCGCCGGCGTAGCGCATGCCAGCGATCAGCACTTTACGCTCGGCAAAGTTGATGATGACGCAGCCATCGGAGTTGGTGCCGTCGCGGTTCGGGTCACACTCGAAGCCTGCGGCGTTAAGAATGGTCCACTCTTCTTTAGCGGCTTGGTTGTAGGCCTGAGGACGTACAAACATGGTGCGACCAAATAGGTTCTGCCAAGCGGTTTCAGTGGTCACGCGTACCGGCAGGTAGTGAGTGGCGTCGCTGCCCACGTGCAGCTCAGAAATGAAGTGCTCGCCGTTACTCAGGTGATCTTCAACCCGCGCCCAAAGAGCTGAGAATTTTTCAGCGTCGAAGGGGCGGTTAACGCTGCCCCAATCAATGCTGTCACGGGTGGAGGGCTCATCGACGATAAAACGGTCTTTCGGTGAACGCCCGGTGCGTACGCCGGTGTTGACTACCAGGGCTCCGTTCGCCGCGAGGCGACCTTCACCACGGGCCACTGCGCGCTCGATCAGTTCGGCGCTGCTGAGATTAACGTGGGCTTGGGGAGCGGCTTGAGTCGTGGTCATGTCGATTCCTGGGTCTCTAATTTTCCGAGCGTCGCCGACGCCTTGAGAAATCATCCTAGCCCCTGTTATAGCGGTCACAGCAGGCTAGGTGCGCTGAAGTTTGGCGCATTATGGCAAAAAGAAAGCCCCCGGGAAACGGGGGCTTTTACCAAATATCTTGTAGTTAAACTACTACAATGGCACTACATTTTGTGTTGCGGCGCAGTATATTTTTCAAACATCTGTTTGGCTTTTCGGCTTAAAGCACGATGTGCTCTAGGGTAACAGCAAAAGACCTGAACAGAGCTGGCCCTATGCGCCGACTACACAATTAGTGAATCACCGGCGGTGGCGCGCCTGGGTCCTCCAACAAAGTTTCAATATCCGCTGCGGTGTAGTGATATTTCGTATGACAAAAGTGACATTGGGTATCAATCGCGCCCTGTTCGCGCAAAATATCCCGAAGTTCATCCTTGCCAAGGGTGTAGAGCGCATAACTCATGCGCTCCCGCGAGCAGGTGCATCCAAAGCGCAGTGCTTTGGGGTCGAAGACCCGCACGGTCTCTTCATGATAGAGGCGATACAGCACTTCTCGCTGCTCTAAGCCCAGCAGCTCTTCTTGCTTGATAGTATCGGCTAGGTGAACGCTGCGCTCCCAGGCGTCTACATCCTGGTTTTGCGACGCATCCGGTAAGCGCTGGAGAAGCAGCCCTCCTGCCCGTTCGCCGTCAGCAGCTAGCCAAAGCCGCGTGGGCAGCTGCTCCGACTGGCCGAAGTAGGCTTCCAGACAGCCGCCCAGAGTATCGTGATCCAGCCCGACGATGCCCTGATAGCGATGCCCCTCTTTAGGGTCTAGGGTAATCACGATTTGGCCGTCCCCTACCAGCTCGCGGAAGCTAGCGTGTTCGCTGGGCAGTGCGGCGTCTTCGGCAATACGTGCAATGGCCCGCAGCTCGCCGCCGGGGTTGGACTCTGCCATTAACAGGGCGAGCACTCCCTGGCCGCGCACTTCGATACTGAGCGTACCATCCAGCTTAACGGTATCGGTCAATAGGGCGACCGCCGCTAGCAACTCACCCAGCAGTTGGTTAACTGCGGGTGGGTAGGCGTGGCGGTCGAGCACTTCGTGGTAAGCCGTGCTGAGCGTAACGATCTCGCCACGCACGTTAGTTTGGTCAAACAAAAAGCGTTGAATTTGATCAGACATAAAAAGACCATGGGAGGAGAAGTAGGAGGAGAAGTAATAGGAGAGCACAGCAGGGTAAGCGGCTGCTTACTCCCCTTGCTGGCGCTGGAAGCGCTGGATATCGCGCCGCTGTTTTTTATCAGGGCGTTTAAGCGGGTGCTGCATGGCTTCGTTGGTTAAGCGGCGCGCTTCGGCCTCTTTGGCACGACGTTTAGCGCTATCTTCGGTTTCCGCATAGAGCTTACGCGCTTCCGGTGCGCCTCGACGCTGGTCGGATAGCGCGGTCACTTCCACCTCGAAGATATCCCAGCCTTGCGGCACACGGATCAGCGCACCCAGCTCAACGTTCTTACTGGTTTTTACACGAGCTCCGTCGTAATGGACTTTGCCGCCTTCAATGGCTTTTTTGGCCAGAGCACGGGTTTTAAAAAACCGCGCTGCCCATAGCCACTTATCCAAGCGAACGCTGTCACTCATTCACGCTCTCCTAATGTGTGTGAACTCAGATGTGTGAGCGCTGCCCTGGCAACTCTGCGGGTAGCAGCTGGGCAAATCGGTCAAGGGCAATAAATTCCTGTAGCTCTTTCTCTGGGCGTTGGCTGTCAGGCTGCTTAATACCTAACAGATGCTTGATGCCAAACTCGCGAGCGCTCTCTAGCACCCGGGCATTATCATCAATAAACAGGGTGCGTGCGGGGTCGAATGGCTCGCGTTCTTGAAGTGCAAACCAGAAGGCTTGCTCCTCTTTCGCAGCCCCCACGTCTTCTGATGAGATGATGGCGTCTAGGTAGTTTTCCAACCCCGTGAGCGGGAGTTTTAATGCGAGACTTGCGCGGTCGGCATTCGTAGCAAGTACCACTCGGGGGTGAGCTTGCTTGAGCCATGTCAGGAAGTCCAAAGCATCGCTGCGTAGCCCAATCAAGTGCTGCACTTCGCGCTTGAGGGCAACGATATCCACGTTCAGCTCGCGGCTCCAGTAGGCAAGGCTGTACCAGTTCAGTGTGCCCTGCTCACCCATAATGCGTGCTTTGAGCGCATCCTGACTGGCTTGGTCTAGCTGGTGCAGCTCTACGTAGCGCCGCGGCAGGTGCTCAAGCCAAAAGTGGCTGTCGAAGTGAAGGTCTAGCAGCGTGCCGTCCATGTCGAGTAGGACGGTATCGATCTCGCGCCAATCAATCATTGCCGCTCCAGTCTTAAAGAGTAAGCGTGCTATTGTAGCGTAACCCGTTTTTTGCAGCCACGGAGGCATGATGTCACGCGACGACACAACAACAGGCGATACGCTAACCGGCTATCCGCGCAAGCCGCAAATCTTAGGCCGCCAGCGCGTCGCCCAAAGCCGTCTATTTCAAATTGAGTCACTGGATTTGCGCTTCTCTAATGGGGAAGAGCGACAGTTTGAGCGTTTGACGGGGGCTGATCGCGGTGCGGTGATGATTATTGCCATGCCCGACCCGGACCATGTGCTGCTCATTCGGGAGTATGCTGCGGGGTTCGAAGATTATGTGCTGACGCTTCCCAAAGGCTTGGTCGACCCCGGCGAAGACATAGTCACCGCCGCCAACCGCGAGCTGATGGAAGAGTGCGGCTTCGGCGCGCACCGCATGGAACCCTTAGTGGAGCTTTCGCTAGCGCCCAACTACATGCGCCACCGCATGCAGGTGTTGATGGCAACGGACCTCTACCCCAAACGCTTACCGGGTGACGAGCCCGAACCGCTGATTGTAGAAACCCATGCTATTGAAGAACTGCCTGCACTACTCTTGCGCGAAGACTTCCACGAAGCCCGCGCCATCGCCGCGCTCTATATTGCGCGGGATAAACTACGCGAAGAGAAGCGCCGTGGCGGGATGGATTTGCTCTGATACCTGCCCCTCGTACCGCTTTACTGTAAGAAATACAGCATTATTTCCCATTTACGCTTAGAGCCATCTTCGGCACCCCTAACGGGGTGCTTCGCGGGTGCGCTATCGCTTACCACGCGCTACAAGGTGCCTATCTTAAGTACTTGGAGCTCTGTAGCGCGGCGTAACGAATGAGCGAGAGCAACGAGCGAAAGAGGCACCCGCGGGGCGGCGAGTAGCCGCCTGGAAGGTGCCACTGCTGCGTTGCTATAGGTGGTGTTTTAGCGGGATCCAGCGGCGTTGGCGGTGGCTGTCCAGGCCGGCTTCCAGTAGTGCCATACAGCGCAGGGCGTCATCGATGCCTACCGGCAGCGGTGCTTTATCGCGAATGGCAGCAGCTACGCCCTGGTAATAGGCGAGATAGTCGCCCGGCAGTGTGGGGTGTTCGTGGCGTACCAGCGGTGCTCCTTCGCCTTCCCCGTCGCGCAGTGTCAGTGTTCCAGGGGTATCTTCTCCCCAGGCGGGTGCCGGGGTCTCTCCCGCTTTTAGGCGGTCTTCCTGCGGGTCTAAGCCGTATTTAATGTAGCTACCCTTGGTGCCGTGGATGCGGTAGCGCGGCGTGGGTTCCGCCACCAGCGTACCGGCGCTTAGGCTGACGCGGCAGCCGTCGTATTCCAGCAGCGCGAGGAAGTCGTCATCGGCTTTGGCTTCATCGCGCCGCACGCCGAGCTCTAGCAAAATGGCGTTGGGCGTGCCGAATAGCTCGCAGGCCTGATCTAGCAGGTGCGGGCCTAGGTCGTACCAAATACCGCCCCCTGGAGTGGCTTTTTCCCGCCAGCGGTCGCGCACTTCAGGACGAAAGCGATCAAAGCGCGACTCAAAGCCGGTCATCCGCCCCAGCGTGCCTTCCTTTAAGAGCGCCTGAATGGTCAGGAAGTCGCTATCCCAGCGGCGGTTATGAAATACCGAAATCAGCCTTTCCTTATCCACCGCCAGGGCTTTTAGCTGCTTTGCTTCTGAGAGTGTGACGGTAAAGGGCTTATCCACCACTACATGTTTGCCCGCAGCGAGCGCCGCTTTGGCTAAGGGGAAGTGGGTATCGTTCGGCGTGGGAATCACAATGAGATCAAGGTCTGGGCGCTTACATAGCGCCAGCGCTTGGCTCTCTATTTCCACGTTAGGCAGGTCCGCCTTCACTTTGGCCGCATCACTGGAAGAGACAGCCACTAAATCCAGCCCTGCGGTCGCTTGAATCAGCGGGGCGTGAAACGTCTTGCTTGCGAAACCATAGCCAACAAGGCCAACGTTGATGATCGCCTTCATTACAATCCTTAATCGATGTGACGGTTCAGGTTGGCAAAAAAACAGCCCGCACGAGACGGGCTGTTTGATGGAGAGATTAATCTAGCTTAGAGAGGTCGCGCACCGCGCCTTTATCGGCGGAGGTGGCGAGTAGCGCATAGGCTTTGAGCGCAGGGGTAACCTTACGCGGGCGCTGCTCGACCGGCTTCCAGGCATCTTTGCCTTTGGCATCCATGGCTTCACGGCGTTTAGCCAGCTCGGCATCGCTGAGTTGCACGTTGATGGAGCGGTTGGGGATATCGATCAAGATGGTGTCGCCCTGCTCGACCAAACCAATCGCGCCCCCTGCTGCCGCTTCCGGAGAAACATGACCAATCGATAGGCCCGATGTACCACCGGAGAAGCGACCATCGGTGAGCAGCGCACAGGCCTTGCCCAACCCTTTCGATTTCAGATAAGAGGTCGGGTACAGCATCTCTTGCATGCCGGGGCCGCCTTTGGGGCCTTCGTAGCGGATGACGACCACATCGCCCTCTTTTACTTTGCCATCTAACACGTCGGCCACCGCTTGGTCTTGAGACTCCACCACGTGGGCTTTGCCTTCAAATACCAAAATGGAGTCATCAACCCCTGCGGTTTTCACCACGCAGCCATCCAGCGCGATATTGCCGTAAAGCACGGCCAGGCCGCCCTCGCGGGAGAACGCGTGCTCCAAATCGCGTATACAGCCGGTGGCGCGGTCGCCATCCAGGCTTGGCCAGCGGGCGCTTTGGGAGAAAGCGGTTTGAGTCGGTACACCGCCAGGGCCAGCCTTAAAGAACTCAACCACTTCTGAGCTAGGCGAGCGCATGATATCCCACTCTTCCAGCGCAGCCTTCAGGCTATCGCCATAGACAGTCGGCACCGAGGTATCCAGCACGCCTGCCCGGTCCAGCTCACCGAGAATGGCCATGATCCCACCGGCACGGTGGACGTCTTCGATATGGTACTTCTGGGTATTGGGGGCCACCTTGCACAGCTGCGGCACTTCACGGGAAAGGCGGTCGATATCCGCCATGGTGAAGTCAACTTCTGCTTCCTGAGCAGCTGCTAATAGGTGAAGAATAGTATTGGTAGAGCCGCCCATGGCAATGTCGAGCGTCATAGCGTTTTTAAACGCCGACTTATTGCCAATCGCACGGGGCAACAGGTGGGCCTCGTCGCCTTCGTAGAAACGTTTAGCGAGTTCGACAATACGGTGACCGGCATTTTCAAACAGCCGACGACGGTCTGAGTGGGTTGCCAGCACGGTGCCGTTACCTGGCAGCGCCAGCCCCAATGCCTCCATTAAGCAGTTCATGGAGTTGGCGGTGAACATACCTGAACAGCTGCCGCAGGTGGGGCAAGCACTGCGCTCTACTTCCGCCAGCGTTTCATCATCCACACTGTCATCGGCAGCCATGACCATTGCATCTACCAAGTCTAGGCCGTGGTTGAGCAGCTTGGTTTTACCGGCTTCCATCGGGCCGCCTGATACAAAGATCACCGGAATATTGAGGCGCATCGCGGCCATCAGCATTCCTGGGGTGATTTTGTCGCAGTTGGAGATGCACACCAGTGCATCGGCGCAGTGGGCGTTACACATGTACTCGACGCTGTCAGCAATGATATCGCGGCTCGGCAGCGAATAGAGCATGCCGTCATGACCCATGGCAATGCCATCGTCCACGGCGATGGTGTTGAACTCTTTGGCTACGCCGCCCGCTTTTTCAATCTCACGCGCCACCAGTTGGCCCATGTCTTTTAGATGCACATGACCGGGTACAAACTGGGTGAAGGAGTTGGCGACCGCAATAATCGGCTTATGAAAGTCGTCATCTTTCATACCGGTGGCACGCCAAAGGGCACGGGCGCCAGCCATATTGCGGCCAGCGGTGGTGGTACGGGAGCGATACTCAGGCATGGTGTCCTCTACATCTTTATCATGGCCTGCCGCATACGTGGCAGCAGGCAGTTGAATCCAGCGGCCTTAGATTGTGGCATGAGCGCACCGCTGAGACTAGATGTAGAGGACAACCAACGGGGGTTAGCGGTTAAAACTCATCCCACTCATCAGCACTCGTGCTGGTGCTCTGCCTACTGGCCTGCTGCTTGGAAGATTTGCTGCTCGACAGGCGAGGCGCTGCTTGCTTGGCCGCCTTTTGAACGCTGCTAAGCTTCTCACGGGCAGCACTAATGCTCTCTGCTTGCGCTCCCTCCAAGCGGAAAGCATCAACCACGTTAGCCAGTTCAAAGGCTTCCAGGGCAAGGTTGTCTGCTGACGCGGCGATAGACTGCACTTTGGAGGCGTTTTGCTGAGTCACGCTATCCATTTCCGCAATCGCCGCATTAATCTGCCTAATACCGCTACTCTGCTCGCTGGAAGCGGTACTAATGGAGGCCATTAACTCACTCACACGGCTTACCTGCTCCACGACGTTTTCGATGGCACTTTCTGCTTGCTCCACCGCACTACGCCCCCCTTGCACTTCCTGTGTCGTGCTGTCGATCATCTTGCGAATTTCCTGAGATGCATCGGCACTGCGGCTTGCCAGCACCCGCACCTCGCTGGCAACCACCGCGAACCCGCGCCCGTGCTCACCGGCTCGCGCGGCTTCTACCGAGGCATTGAGTGCCAAAATATTGGTTTGGAAGGCAATGCTATCGATAACCCCTATCATTTCAGTCATCTTTTCGGCACTTTTGGCGATGCGCTGCATACGTTCAACCAACTGCTCCATCTGCTGACGAGTAGCTCGCGTACTGGTAGCATTTTGTTGGGCAAGCTCTGTGGCTTGGCGAGCATTATCGTTATTTTGCTGAACGGTTGAGGTCATCTCTTCCATGCTGGAAGCCGTTTGTTGCAGCGATGACGCTTGTTGTTCGGTTCGCGTCGCCAGCTCCTCGTTTTCGGTGGCAATTTGCTGAATGGCGGGGGTGACGACCGACACGCGGTTTTCCACATCACCAACGATGCTAGAGAGACTAAAGCGCATGGTATCCAGCGAATAGAGCAGCTCGCCTAGCTCATCATTACTTTGACGGCGCTCCCGTGCCGCTAAGTTACCCGCCGCAATTTGGAACGTCATATAGCGTGCCCCCGCTAAGCTGCGGAAGACAGATTTCAAGATAAATACGCTGAGGGCGACCAGCACACACAGGCCAATCAGCATCAGCACCAACTGCGCAATAAACATCTGCTGGCGACCCTGGCGAGCATCTGACATCAAATTGACCGCGCCAGCACGCTCGTAGTCGACCAACTGGCTATTTAGCTCGCGAATCTCGGTAGTCGCGGGCAGCACTACGCTATTGAGCGATTCAAATGCCGCAAACCCATTGGCTTGCCCAACGGCTTCAATGGCGCTAGCAACACCATCACGCCAAGTGCTAAAGGCAGCATTAAACGCTTCTACACTCTCTTCGGGTGCACTACTGGTTTGGCGGTACTCTTCCCACAGCTGCTGAGCGGTCTGCGTGCTGCTGGTGAGACTGGCAGACACTGCGTCCATATCCACTCGACGTCGGTTTCTTACCGCAGGCTCCAACTGCTCAACGCCCAAACCAATGTGACGCTCGATTAACTGCAGGTCAGCTACTGCCTCAAGACCTGCGCGGTTGAGAGTTTCAAGCCGCTCTCCAGAAGCATTTAAGCCATACAGCCCTAACCCGCCCGATAAACCCAGCAGGACCACTGCAACGACAACCATGCCGGTTAACTTGGCTTTTAAGCTTGTGAACTGAAAGCGCGCCACAATACCGCCAAGGCCTCGGCGCGTTAACGCCCCTTGGTGGAGAGCATAGCGGCGGGATTTACCCTTTTCGCGTATCTCCGCATACACTCGGTCTGCCAAGGCGATCTGTTTATCCGAGGCTTTGCGGCGTAAAGAGGTGTAGCCAACAATGCGGTCGCCATCTCTCAAAGGTGCCACTGTGGCATTGACCCAGTAGTGATCACCATTTTTACGGCGATTTTTAACCGTTCCCTGCCAAGCGCCACCTGCCTGAATGGTTTTCCAAAAATCGGCATAAGCGGCTTCGGGCATATCGGGGTGGCGAATTAAATTATGCGGCGCGCCAAGCAGTTCATCCCTTGAATAGCCGCTGACTTCCACAAAGGCTGCGTTGGCATAGGTCACATTACCTTTTAAATCAGTGCGTGAAATAAGCACGGTCTCTTCATCAAGCACATATTCGCGTTGGGTAACGGGCTGGTTATTACGCATAGAAGCTCCCCAGGGGCATTTTTTAATAATTTGATTTTTCTTTATTATCCAGAATTAGCGGGGCACTTAACCAGTAAACAGATGTAAAAAAAGCGCCGCTCTCTTCAGAGCGGCGCTTTTAATGATTTTATTGCTTGTGTAAGCCCATCATGCTGGCCAGCTACTTGAAGACCACATTAGCAACATCCCGGTAGCGATTAGCAAAGTGCACCGCCATCCCCTCTTTTAGGTAATCCGGTAGCTCCTCGTAATCACGGCGATTTGCCTCAGGCAAGATGACCTCAAAGATATCGCTGCGCCGTGCGGCAATCACTTTTTCGCGGATACCGCCTACCGGTAGCACCTGGCCGGTGAGGGTTAACTCACCGGTCATCGCCAACGGGCGAGTGATGGCTTGATGTTTAGCCAACGACAGTAGCGCGGTGGTCATGGTTACCCCGGCAGAGGGGCCATCCTTCGGCGTGGCTCCTTCAGGCACGTGGAGGTGAACAAAGGCAGAGTCAAAGAAATCTGCATCCGCACCGTACTCCGCCAAATGCCCCAAGGTGTAGCTGTAGGCAATATTGGCCGACTCTTTCATCACATCGCCCAGCTTGCCGGTTAGCTTGAAGCCGCGATCTAACGAGTGGACTTTGCCTGCCTCAATGGGCAAGGTAGCGCCACCCATCGAGGTCCAAGCAAGCCCTGTGACGACCCCTTCGCCTTTCAGGACTTTCTCTTTACGGAAAAGCGGTGCGCCCAGGAACTCTTCCAGGTTCTTGACCGAGACCTTGACGGTTTCAACATCTTCTTCCAGCAGTTTCACCGCGGCTTTGCGCACAATGCGGTGCAGCTGTTTTTCTAACTGACGTACGCCTGCTTCACGGGCATAGCCGTCAATCACCTGCTTCAGCGCCGCATCGCTCAAGTTAATGCGCCTCTTCGACAAGTTGTCGCGCTTAAGCAGCTTGGGCCAGAGGTGATGCTTGGCGATCTGCAGCTTCTCTTCAGCGATATAGCCCGACAGGCGAATCTGCTCCATACGGTCGAGCAACGGCCCGGGGATGCTATCCAGCGTGTTAGCGGTGCACACGAAGAGCACCTTGGAAAGATCCATCCGCACGTCGAGATAGTGGTCGAGGAAGTCAACGTTCTGCTCGGGGTCAAGCACTTCCAGCAGCGCCGAGGCGGGGTCACCCTGGAAAGATTGACCCAGCTTATCAATTTCATCCAGCATGATGACCGGGTTTTCTACCTCAACCTCTTTGAACGCCTGAACGAGCTTACCGGGCATTGCGCCTACATAGGTGCGTCGATGGCCTTTGATTTCAGCCTCATCCCGCATACCGCCCACCGAGAAACGATAAAACTTACGTCCCAGCGCTTCGGCAATGGAGCGGCCAATGGAGGTTTTACCGACCCCTGGCGGGCCAACCAGCAGCACAATCGAGCCGCCTACATCGCCTTTAAAGGTGCCCTCGGCAAGGAACTCGACTATCCGCTCTTTCACGTCTTTTAGGCCATCGTGGTCGCGGTCGAGGACTTCTCGAGCATGGGCAAGATCCAGCTTATCCTGGCTGGTTACTCCCCAAGGCAGCGAGGTTAACCAGTCCAGATAGTTGCGGGTAGTGCCATACTCCGGCGAGCCCGTTTCCAGCACGCTGAGTTTATTGAGCTCCTCATCGATACGTGCCTGAACCCGCTCTGGCACCACCAAGGATTCCAGCCGGTTTCGGAAAGTATCCACGTCGTTTTCGCGGTCATCTTTAGAGATGCCCAGCTCACGCTGAATCACCTTTAGCTGTTCGCGTAGGAAAAATTCCCGCTGACGCTCCTGCATCTGGGCATTGACCTGCTCGCTGATTTCGCTTTGCAACTGGGCAACATCGATCTCTTTGCGCAGCAGCGGCAGCACTTTGTGCATGCGTTCAGCAACAGGCAGCGTGGCCAGTACATCCTGAAGCTCTGGACCTTTGGCCGAGGTAATCGCCGCAGCGAAGTCGGTCAGCGGGCCGGGCTGATGGGGGCTAAAACGGTTAAGGTAGTGTTTTAGCTCCTCCCCGTAGAGCGGGTTAATGGGCAGCAGCTCTTTAATGCCGTTGATGATCGCCATGGCATAGGCACGGGTCTCTTCATCTTCGGCATTGACCGGCTCTTTCGGGTAAGTCACTTCCACCAAGTAAGGCGGCTCTTTGGAGAGCCAGCGCTGAATTTTAAAACGCTGCAACCCCTGAGCAATGAACTGAATCTGTTGACCTTCGCCTTTGAGCTTATGCACCTTCACTGCGGTGCCAATCTCGGGGAAGACTTCATGATCCAGCGACTCAACGCCATGCTCCCCAACAAACGCAACGCCGATAGTGTGGTGTGGCGTGTTATTGACCCGGCGCATGGTCTCTTCCCAGCGCTCGCGGTTAATGACCAGCGGCTGAACCTGGGCAGGAAAGAAAGGACGGTTATGAATCGGTAGCAGGTAGATGCGCTCGGGCAGCATCTCACTGGCAGGCACTAGCAAATTTACCCGCTCCCCATCAGAGCGGTAACCGTTGCTTTTGGGGTTATCTTCTTGAGAATCGTGCGACTCACTCTCAGTAAGCCAGTCTTGATGTTCGTGTTCTCGATCGTAATCCTGGTCGCTCATGCGCCCTCCCATCAACAGTCACTAGTGGCTTGGGCCACTCAGCATTGCTAAAGGAATGTGGGCACACAGGGAAAACTTCAACCCTCAAGGCAATTTAGCCAATGGTTATGAAAGCATTCATGGCCAAAGCGTCGGCATAGGGCGGCCATTCACACGCCATACTCCACGAACGACATCAAACTGCAGATCCCGCGTGCCTAAAGGCAAGCCCAACCAAAGGGCGGCAACCGTTGGGGCATCATGCCAAATAAAATCGCCGTCGATGCGCTCTAGCCAGCGAGCACGTTCATCGGATTTACCAAGAGCCGTGATACTTAACTCATCCAGGCGGCGCGCATCAAAAAACAGAGCCCCCTCGGCATCCACCTGCAAGCCAAGCAACGGGCTATCAATATCAATAGTGGTAACATCTAAGCGCGGAGAATTACTGAGTACCTGGAGCAAATTTGGCTCTAAGCGTGACAATAAGCCTTCTGCCATAGGCAGGCTAGCATCGCCCCAAGCAGCCTCCTGACGCAGCCGACGAATGGTTGCCCGCACTGCATCTCCGTTTAGCCGGGAAAGCTCCGCTTCTATACGGCCGCTTAACAGCGAGGTATCAGGTGCTTCGCTAGGCACACGCACATCGCCAATAATCAGCTCGCCCTTCAAGCGCAGCTCACTCTCATCCAGCTCCATATGGCTATGCACATCTAAGGGTGTGACATGAATATCGTAAGCGGGATAGCGCAGCGCTAAACTTTCAATATGCAGATGGTCGCGCTGAGCAAAATGGTAGGCATCTTCAATATAGGTATAACGGCTTTCTAGCTGGGTTGGCCCCAGCGTGAGTTGGGCAAGGCCATCGGTCAGCGTGAGCTGTTCCAGCAACCCGCGCAAACGCCAGTCACCAAACAGCCCCTCTAGCCGAACGCGAGCACCACGAACCGCCAGCTCACGCCCGCTCTGCTGAATCACAAAGGGCGCCAGGGCCAGACGCAGTTCGGTGTGCCCACTCAACGTTTGGTAGCGGCCTTGCCAGCGTGGCACCGAAGGCGCCGAGACCTCACCCACCGCTTTCTGCAATACACTATCCAAGCGCGGCAATAGGGTGCCTTCAACATCCGTGCTGAGCACACCATGACGGGCCCGGTAGGTCAGTTCCAAACGCCAAGGCCGACCTAAAAGAGGAGAAAGAACCAGCCCTCCACGGGAGGTTAGCCACCCCTGGTGGTTCTCAATTCGACTGACACGCCACTCGCCCCGCGCCTCCAGATCTTCCAGCGCTTGGCGTAGGCTACGTTCAAAAAGAACGCTGGATAGCAGTTGCGCGACCATCCAGATCACGGCCACGGCCGCGAGGATAGGCACGATCAAACGTTCCTTGCGCATGCTATCTCCTTGAATAGCCTCGCCAAGAAGGCTTCGCTCCATACAAGCAGTAGGCGTGCAACACAGTAAGCATAGCAGTTGATGCGCAGGCTTAACTTAATGCAGCCAAAACCAAAGGTGCATAGTACTCCAGGCGTAGACCCCTGCCATCACATCATCAATCATAATGCCAAAGCCACCGGCTACTCGGCGGTCAGCCCAGCGAATGGGCCATGGCTTAAAGACATCGAAGATGCGAAATACCACAAACCCCCACAGCGCTGCCTCCCAGGAGAAAGGAACCGCTGCCATGGTAATCCAGTAACCAACAAACTCATCCCATACGATCCCTGAGTGATCATGCACCCCCAGGTCATGAGACGTTTTATCGCACAGCCATACGCCAACCACAAAGGCTGCCAGCACAATGCCTAGGTACCAGCCTAGCGTCAGGTCGGCCATCATCCAGTAGAAAGGAATCGCAGCCAGAGTACCAAAGGTGCCCGGTGCCCAAGGCACCGTGCCACTGCCTAGGCCAAAAGCAAAAAAGTGGGTGGGGCGCCGCCAGACGCTCGCCGGTGCTCGGTTCATTGGGCACCCCCACGAAAATGCTGCCAGCCAGTCGCCCCTTCTACAGGCACTCCCGTCACCCCAAGCGCTTCGGTGCAGCGGCCAATAATGCTAAGCGAAAGGCCTAACTCGGCCAGCTGCATTTGCGCTTGAGCAACCTTGGAGGGAGGTAGTGTCACCAGCAGTTCGTAGTCATCACCGCCAGATAGCGCTGCGGTTAAGGCCGCTTCGCTGCCCAGCACTTCGGCTAATCCTTCGGCTAGGGGTAGCGAGTCGGGCTGCAAAGCGACACCTACCTGGGACGCTTCCCGCAGATGCGCCAGATCCGCTAGCAGGCCATCGGAGATATCCATCGCCGCTGTGGCCAATCCGCGTAGCGCAATGCCGGCCTTTAGCCGGGGCTGAGGCAAGAGATAGCGCTGTAGCAACGGGTGTTTCAGGTCGCGTTCACCCTGTTGCCACAACGCTAGCCCGCCAGCACCGCCACCTAATGCACCGGTCACGGCCACCACATCGCCCACCTGCGCGCCCGAACGCGTTATAGCCGTGCCAGTAGGCACTTCGCCCATCACGGTGACGCTAATGCTGAGCGCGCCAGAGGTAACATCGCCTCCAGCGAGTGTCGTCGCGTGCTGCTGGCAAAGCGTGTGAAAACCGCTGGCATAATCGGCAAGCCACTGCTCAGCGGCAGTGTCATCTTTAAAGGCGCGCTGATCCAAGGTGATAGCCATCAAGCACCAGCGCGACTGAGCTCCCATCGCGGCTAAGTCGCTGAGTGCCACGGCTAACCCCCGGTGTCCTATCGCATAGGCGGGGGCATCGTGGGGAAAGTGTACATCGACGACGGATGTATCAACACTCACCGCCAGCTGCTGCCCCGCCTGGGGTACCAATAGAGTGGCGTCATCGCCGCATCCTAGGGCAACGCCATCTGTCGCTTGTGCCTCCTGCGGCGACATAAAGTAACGTCGAATCAGATCGAATTCGGCAAGCACAAAGGCCCCTTAAACGCTTGATCAGGCGGCCCGCTTACAAGCGGCGGGCGCTGACTTCGGCACTTCGTAAGCGGTTTGCCAGCTTATCGAGAATGCCATTCACGTATTTATGGCCGTCGGTGGCGCCAAATGATTTTGCCAGCTCAACGCCTTCGTTAATCACTACGCGGTAAGGCACTTCCATTCGCCGGGAAAGCTCGTAAGCGCCGAGACGAAGAATCGCCAGCTCCACCGCGTCCAAATCTTCCAAACGGCGATCAAGCAATGGGGCAATTTCACGGTCCAGCTCGGTTTTGAAACGCACCGTGTTATGCAGTAGCTCATGGAACAGCGCTTTGTCCGCGATTTCCATGACCTTTACCCAGTTCTCATGATCTTCTAAGTCATCGTCAGCCACTTGGCTACGAAACTCAGCTTCAATCGTGGTAATGGACTTACCGGTCATCTGCCACTGGTAAAGCCCCTGTACCGCTAACTCCCTTGCGGCGTGACGCCCCTGCTGTGCCGCAGAGGGCTTGCGCTCACGACGCTCGCTCATTGAGAGTCTCCTACCGGCAACGCGCGCAGTAGAGACACCATTTCCATCGCGGCCATCGCCGCTTCGGTGCCTTTATTACCGGCTTTGGTGCCTGCACGCTCAATGGCTTGCTCAATAGACTCAACGGTTAATACGCCATTGGCTACGGGCGTATCAAACTCAAGTTGGAGATGGTTAATAGCCGTGTTGCAGCCACCCGCCACGTACTCAAAATGTGGCGTGCCGCCACGAATGACCGCACCGAGGGCAATCACCGCATCCGGCTTCATCACATTGAGTACACGCTTCACGGCCAGGGGCAGTTCCCACGCGCCCGGCACATGAACGATATGGATATTTTCCACATCCACACCGTGGCGTGTCAGGCTATCGACGGCACCTTCCACCAAGCTATCGACCACGTGGTGATTAAAGCGGCCCACCACGATGACATAGCGTCCATCAACGTCTACAAAAGTGCCTTCAATTTGCGAAAGGGGTTGCATCAATTTATTCCTGCTGAAAAGTTGGCTCATACGCCGTGTCATTGGGCCCCAGGCGCTCGACTACTTCAAGACCAAACCCAGAGAGCGCTGAGAATTTCCACGGAGAGCTGAGTAGCCGCATTTTACCAACGCCTAAGTGGCGCAGAATCTGCGAGCCAGTACCAATCGTTAAGTAGTTGCCAGAACCGTCTGAGTCGTTGGTACGCGGCTGGCGTACGCGATCCAGAAAGATATCTAGCTGGTCTTTCAAATCTTGATTAGGACGCCCATCATCAATCAGTACAAACACACCGGCCTGGGCTTGGGCAATTTCATGAATAGCGCGGTTGGCATCCCACCGACACTGCTCACCCTTCATTAAGCCCATCACGTCGCGCAGCGTATCGGCAAGGTGCACACGTACGGTGGTGGCCTGCTCCGGCGTCGGCTGCCCTTTTACCAGCGCCAAATGGTGCGCACCTTGAATACGATCACGGAACACATGTAGCGCAAGCTTGCCGTGAACGGTCGACACCTGAGAGGTTTCTATATGGTCCACCGTTTGCTCGTTCACAATACGGTAGTGGATCAGATCGGCAATGGTGCCCATCTTAATACCATGCGTCTTCGCAAACACTTCCAGTTCCGGACGACGCGCCATACTGCCGTCATCGTTCATAATTTCACAAATCACACCGCTGGGATCAAAGCCTGCCAGCGCTGCCAAATCACAGGCCGCCTCCGTATGACCGGCACGGCGAAGCACGCCGCCCGGCTCGGCCATCAGCGGGAAAATGTGCCCTGGCTGAACGATGTCCGAAGGCTTGGCATTCGGTGCAACGGCTGCCTGCACAGTGCGCGCGCGGTCAGCCGCTGAAATACCGGTCGTGACGCCTTCGGTTGCCTCAATAGAGAGCGTGAACTTGGTGCCAAAGCCTGAGCCGTTGTCCCGTACCATCAGCGGCAAGTTGAGCTGCTCGCAGCGCTCACGGGTCATCGGCATACAGATCAAGCCGCACGCGTAGCGTGCCATGAAGTTGATATGCTCAGGCTTCACCATTTCGGCGGCCATGATGATATCACCTTCATTCTCGCGATCCTCATCATCCATGAGAATCACCATTTTGCCCTGGCGAATATCGTCCACCAGCTCAGCGATAGGGGATAAGCCCTCAGAAGAGGAGTGCGCCATGGAATCTCCAAAAAATGTGGTCGCATCGTATGCGATTTCGGGCGTCAGGGTACCTTGCAATGACGGCTTGCGCTAGTCAGCGTGAGGGGTGGCGGTGATCCACCAGTCTTGCCCAACGGTTCGCGACTCTTTAATCGTCAAGCGTTTCTGATCGGCCATCTGGGTAATTCCCGGCAGTGCAAATAGTGGCCTTGCTTCACCGCCTAATAGCGTAGGAGCGACAAATAGCTGCAGCTCGTCGACTAAATTCGCCTCCAGTAACGCTCCTGCTAGCGTTGCGCCGGTCTCTACCAACAGCTCGTTAACCTGCTCATTATCCGCCAGCCAACGCAGCATGTCAGCCAGCGCAATACGACCGCCTTCGGCAGGCAGCACCTGAATCTCAGCACCCGCCGCCGCCAGTTTACGCCGTTTCTCTTCGCTATGCTGATCGGTGGTGATAATCAGCGTGCGCCCTGGCTCTCGTAGGCAGGCCGCGGCAAGCGGTAAACGAAGGCGCGAATCCAAGATCACTCTTAGCGGCTGGCGCTGCACGATCTCGGCGGCGTTATCCAGTGCCAGTTGGTCGGCACGCAGCGTTAAGCGTGAATCATCCATAATGATAGATTCCACGCCGCTCAGAATAGCGCTTGAGCGGGCGCGCAGCCGCTGCACTTGGGTGCGCGCTTGCGGGCCGGTAATCCACTGGGACTCCCCCGACCCCATGGCGGTACGGCCATCCAAGCTCATCGCCATTTTCAGCCGCACAAAGGGGCGCTGACGCTCCATACGGGAAATAAAGCCCGGATTCAGCGCCCGGGCATCTGCTTCCAACAGGCCTACCTGCACCTGAATGCCTGCTGCTTTCAAATACTCAATACCGCCACCGCTGACCTGGGGATTAGGGTCCCCCATCGCCACCACCACGCGCGCAACACCCGCTTGCGCCAGCGCCACCGCGCAGGGCCCTGTTCGCCCGGTATGTGAGCAAGGCTCTAGCGTGACATAAGCGGTGGCACCCTGGGCGGCGCTGCCTGCCGCCTTTAGGGCGTGAATTTCTGCATGGGGTTCTCCCGCACGCACATGGTATCCCTCGCCCACAATGCTGCCTTCCGCGCTGCCATCAAAGTGCACCATCACACACCCCACCCTGGGGTTGGGGTCGGTGGTATAAAGCCCGCGTTTGGCTAGCTGGATAGCGCGAGCCATGTAGCGATAGTCGGCGGTGGAGAATTCACCCATTACGATGCTCCGTGCTGTGTCCCACTGCCCTCTGGCTCATCCGTGGGCTCTTGGGAGAGGCGGTCGATTTCCGCCCGGAACTCGTCTAAATCCTGAAATTTACGATATACCGAGGCGAAACGAATATAGGCCACTTGATCCAAGCTACGCAGCGCTTTCATCACCGCTTCACCAATCTCACGCGCGTTGACTTCACGGTCGCCACGGGCGCGCAGCGTCTGGCGAATACGCTCTACCGACACTTCAATCGCTTCAGCGCTTACCGGGCGCTTTTCCAGCGCGCGCAGCATACCGTCGCGTAGTTTCGCCTCATTAAAGCTCTCGCGAGAGCCGTCGGATTTTACGACCCGCGGCATAATCAGCTCAGCGGTTTCATAAGTCGTAAAACGCTCTTGGCAGTTGGCACACTGACGGCGGCGGCGCACCTGGTCGCCTTCCGCCACCAGCCTGGAATCTGTCACTCGGGTATCATTTGCACCACAAAAAGGGCAATGCATGGCAGTCAACCTATTATCAGTACGCACTAGTAGCTGTGCGTGCAGCGTGTCAGCCTATACGAATAAAAAACGCTACAAGGCTTCATGCCCTGCCCGTTATTCGCCATTTTATAAACTGTTTTATCGCCTATTGTCAGCGGCAGCCTTATCGCTGCCCTTAGGGCGTAGCTGTGTTATACAACGCGTATCAACACGGTATTGTAACGATTTGGCACACAAGCTGCAGCGTTTGTCGAAGGTTGATTTATAGGACGCCCTTTATGACCCCTTTCGAGCAGACCGTTCACCACTACCTTACCCACCTGTATGGCCCCCGTGCGGGGGAAGTACAGCGGCGTATTGACCAGCATCTTGCGAATTTTCGTACCGCCTCGACGGCTTCCCCACCCGCTAACACGGCGGGCCACGATGCACCAACATGGAGCGAAAAAGATCAGTGGGTCATTTGTTACGGTGATTCCATCTTGGATGAAGGTACGCCGCCTTTAGCGGTGCTGGATACTTTTCTACAGCGCTATCTGGGGGATGCCATTAGCGGGGTTCACGTACTGCCCTTTTTCCCCTGGAGCAGCGACGACGGCTTTTCGGTGATTCACTACCGCGAGGTCAATAGCGAGCTGGGCGAGTGGGCGCATATCCAAACGCTAGCCAGCCACTATGACTTGATGGCTGATTTAGTGCTGAACCATGTCTCCAGAGAGTCGCTCTGGTTTGTGGATTACCTGACCGGCAGCCTGCCCGGTCGCGACTACTTTATCGAAGTGGATCCGGATACCGATGTCTCCCAAGTCACCCGCCCGCGCAGTAGCCCACTTCTAGTGCCGATCTCTACGCGCCGGGGTACGCGCCACGTGTGGGCGACTTTCTCGGAAGACCAAATAGACCTCAACTTCGAAAACCCGGATGTGTTGTTAGAGTTCGTGGGTATTCTGCTGTTCTACCTACAGCAAGGGGTGCGCATTATTCGCTTGGACGCGGTGGCGTTTTTGTGGAAGCGATTGGGCACCTCCTGCATTCACCTGCCGGAAACCCATACCGTTGTGCGCTTACTTCGCGCCATCGTGGATGAAATAGCCCCCGGCACGCTGCTGATCACCGAAACCAACGTGCCCCATGCCGAAAACATCAGCTACTTTGGCTTGGAGCGATTAGCGAAAGGCGCGCCCGATGAAGCCCACATGGTGTACCAGTTCGCCCTGCCGCCCCTGCTGCTGCACACCCTCACCCGCGGCGAAGCGACGACGCTGCAAACGTGGTTAAACAGCTTGCCGGTGCTGCCTGAACAGTGCACCTACTTAAACTTCACCGCGAGCCACGACGGTATTGGCGTACGGCCGTTAGAAGGCCTGTTGCCTGACCATGAACGCGACGCACTGCTGGAACTGATGCATCGTTTTGGTGGCTTTGTCAGCATGCGCAGCAACCCTGATGGCAGCGACACACCCTACGAAATTAACATTACCTGGTTTGAGGCCATGTGCGGCACCCGCCGCGGGCCAGACCCGTGGCAAATTGCGCGCTTTCTATGCAGCCAAGCGATCATGCTCAGCCTACAAGGAATACCCGCACTCTATATCCATACGCTCACCGGCACGCTAAATGATGTCGAAGGTGTGGAGCGCAGCGGCCGCTTACGCTCGATTAACCGTCGCCGCTGGCAGCTTGATGAGCTGGCACTGCTGCTGGAGAGCCCTTCCACCCCCACCCATGACGTTTTCCATGCCCTGCACCGGCTACTAGTGCAGCGTCGCCAAGAGCCCTGCTTTCACCCCAACGCCCCGCAGCGCGTGATAGAAACGCCACCCGAGCTGCTAGCCATTGAGCGCGGGCCACTCCGTAACGGGCGCCGCCTACTCGCGCTGTATAACGTCACCGATGTTAAGTTTGATCTCGCTCACGCAGGCGATGCCCTGAACCAAGCGCTTACCCAGTACCACTGGCAGCCGCTAGACCCGCTGACAGCTCACCACGAAGAAACACTGCCGCCCTATGCCGTCCGCTGGCTGGCTGCTGAAGCATAAGGCTTGCGACATAACGACTCAGGGCAACGAGAGATAATCGTTAAATAATCTTGTTCTGACACACTTACGCTAAACCACTGGTGAAAGCGTGAGTGACTATGTTGCAGCAAAGTGTTGCGATTGGCCCCATGGGGTTTAGTCTGCATCAATTGATGATTGGATTTGCCTTTTTACTGGCCCTGCTAGCGGGTGCGCTTATTGGCCAACGGCATCGCGTGGCGGTCAGCGATACGTTATTTACCCTGCTATTTGTGGCGCTGGTGGCCGCACGCCTCGTCTTTGTTGTGCGTTACTGGAGCGACTATGACAGCATGCTATCGCGCTTAGATATTCGCGATGGCGGCTTCGATATACTCGGTGGTATAGTGGCGGGCCTTAGCTACGCTGGATGGGCAATATGGCGCTCACCGCGCCAACGAGTACCGCTTGCCGGGGCGCTTTTGGTAGGCGGTTTAGCCTGGGGCTTGACAGCTGGCAGTACGCTACTGATCGAACAGCAGGCACGCCCACTGCCCACTACTCCGCTTGCTACGCTCAACGGCGAGCCTATTACCCTGCCCAAACTTGCTCAGCAGGAGCAAAAGCCCATGGTAGTTAACCTATGGGCAAGTTGGTGCCCGCCATGTATTCGTGAAATGCCGGTGTTTGAAGAGGCCCAGCAACAAGCGCAGGACATTACCTTTGTGTTCGTTAACCAAGGTGAAAGCCTTCAACACATTCATGCGTTTATGAGCGAACACGGCTTTGATTTGAAGAATGTATGGCAAGACCCGAGCAATGCCCTGGGTCAAACCACCGGAGCCCATGCCATGCCCACAACGCTTTACTACAACGCGGATGGACAGCTCGTGAGCACCCATTTTGGCGAGCTTTCCCGCGCCACTTTGCAAGATGGCCTTTCGCGTATTCGCTAATATATTTTGCCTCGCGGCACCCACACCAAGCCGTTTTCATAAGGATAGTGCTATGCAACGTGTTTTCTTACCCCATGTTGGCCGTTTCGCTTTACTTGCCGCGCTGGGTAGCGCAGCGGCAGCCAGCCATGCCGACGAGCTACCAGCCCCCGTGCAGGCGCTGGCCAACCAGGGCTTAACGATCCATGGGCAGTTTGATGCGCCGGGCGGAATGCGCGGCTTTGGGGCCAGCGTGCAAGGGCAAGATATGGCGATTTATTTAACACCTGATGGAGAACACGCCATTATTGGCACGCTGGTAGACAGCGAAGGCAGCGACATGACTGAGGCACAGCTTGACGAGCACGTACGGGCACCCTTAGAGGCCGAAACCTGGAAGCTGCTTGAAGAGAGCCGCTGGATTCAGGATGGCGACCCGGATGCCCCACGCGTCATCTACACCTTCACCGACGCCAACTGCCCTTACTGCCGTCAGCTGTGGCAACAAACACGCCCCTGGGTAGAGGCTGGTGAGGTTCAGCTACGCCATATTATGGTCGGTATTCTCGCCCCCAATAGCCCTGCGTTAGCCGCTACCATTCTCGGCGCTGACGACCCCTCCGCTGCCCTGCACCGTCACAGTGAAGGTGATGAGCTCTCCCCCAGCGCACAGCCACGGGATATCGAAGAGCAGGTATATGCCAACAACCAGCTCTTTGAAGAGCTAGGCCTCTACGCCACCCCCACCAGCGCTTTCCAACGTGAGGCTGAAGGCGGCACTGTGCGTATTGACCGAATCCAAGGCCTCCCCAGCCAAGAACGCCTCATTGAGATGATGGGTAGCGAAGCGCCTTAACAAAAGAAGTGGGAGGCCAATTTATTGGGCGACGGCGTCAGCCGCCCTTAGCCTGCCGCAGCACTGGTGCCCTAACCGTCGCGAGCTGAAGCTCCCTCCCACACCTGACTGCTTGAGGGGTGAAGAGCCTGATGTGGGAGGCCAATTTATTGGGCGATGGCGGCGTCAGCCGCCCTTAGCCTGCCGCAGCAGTGGTGCCTTCATCATCGCGAGCTGAAGCTCCCTCCTACAGAAAATGCTACACAGCATGTGCTAAGTTAATTAAAAATTATAGGGAGCATATAATGAACAGGAGCCATCTGCTTCGCCAAGGGAGGCAATCAATCCCGAATGCTCACTACTTAGTCACTGCGACGACCCGCCATCGTCAGCAGGTTTTTACTAATTTTCATACTGCCTGTTGTGCATCCAGGCACTTTTACCACCCTCGCGTGAGCGAGCTGGCGACAACTTTTGCTTTTGTTGTTATGCCAGACCATATCCATTGGTTGCTTCAGCTAAATGGCGACCTTTCTGAGGCTGTGAGACGTTATAAGGCTTACGTATCGCTGAATATTGGCAGGCGTCTTTGGCAAGATGGCTTTCACGATCGAATGATTAAAGATGAAGCATCGCTAAAAGCAGCTGCTAGATATATCGTTGCCAATCCTCTAAGAGCCAATTTGGTCGAAGATATAGGAAAGTACAGCTATTGGGATGCTATTTGGCTATAAGTCACATCCTAGCCTGGATTTCTCATAGTACCTCAGCCAGTACCGCACTCAGGCTGTAACACCGCTAAACACCTACTGGCTCGACTTACATCGGCTACTTTTTAACCACTTTCCGGCGTTCAGACACACTTCCCCCTTCCCCCCATTGCGTCGGGCCGGGGGCGCCCGAGCAGTCAGTTAGGAACCAACCGCCTGACGAGATCGGATAGCGCCGTTTTATAGGGGTAGCTGTCACTCATGAGTACTCGGATTCGACGCGTATTGCGGATGATGACCGCGCCTACTTTGATGAGCTTGAGCCTCAGGTTGCTCGGACTCATGCGCGCGAAGGGCGTGTGCTTCAGATAAGTCCGTAACCGCTCGAACAGCGTATAAGCGAAGCCCGACAAGATCAGCCGCCACTGATTGGCCCACCAGTGCGTGCTGGAGGTCCGGTCAGCAAACAGGCTCAGTTGTTGATCCTTGATCCGGTTCTCCATGTCACCCCGGGCACAGTACTGCTCGTAGTAAAGCTTGAAGCCATCATCGTAACGGGAACTGATGATAAACCGGGGATTAGAGCCTAACTCGCCTTCTTCTAGGCGGGCCACCACCCAGCGTGAGTATTTCCAGGAGTGGGCTTGATACTGGAAGCGGAACGTCCCCGCTACTTTCCCTCCCACCTGCCATTGGGTCTTGCGCACCAGCATCATGGGGACGTCCACTTCCTTGAGCAGCCGGCTGTTCTTGGCGATTCCCACGATGTAGTCGACGTGATGCCGATCGCACCAGTTCAGCATCCGGGGACGACAAAAGTGGCTATCACCTCGTAACACGATGCGCGTATCGGGCCAGTATTGACGGATAAAGCGTACCAGTAAGGCGAGGATCGCCCAGCTATGGCGGCTGTCGCTGCGGTCACTGGTGCGCAGATAGCTCACCAGTAAGTGGCGCCCACAGAAGACATACAGTGGGAAGTAGCAGTGGTGATCGTAATAACGGTTAAAGAACTTGCCGGGTTGCTCGCCATGCACGGGGATGTCGGTGCCATCAAAGTCCAGCACGATCTCCTTTGGTGGTTCGTCATGCTGTTCAATGAAGTGATGCCACAGCAACTCATGGGCCTTCACTATTGCTTGCCGATCGGCGTTCTGCTCCACCCGGCACAGCGTTGACTTGCCTGCCAGCGTATCCTCTTCACCGAGCGCTGTCTGGAGGGCCTGATCATAGCGCAGGGCCTCATGGTCGTTGAAATCTTCGTAGCCAGCAGCGACACCGAACACCCGCTGACGAACCAGAGTGTCGAGCTTATGACGAACCTGTTTCGGTGCACGGGGGTCATGAAGCACGGTGGCCAAGCGGCGTGTCAGGCGATGGTGTTTATCGACTTCACGAAGCAGGAGTAATCCGGCGTCCGACGTAATGTGGCCCCCGGAGAAGTCGGCTTCAATTTGGCGGCGTGAGAGTGGCGAGAAGGTCAGCTTTTCAGGTACCATTTTGGAAGCGGCTGTTGGTGCTTGATGGATTGGTTAGGTTCTTGAAATCATAGCACTTTCAGCCGCTTTCTTTTATACCCTGTGAGAAATCCAGGCTAGAATACAAGTGTAAACAACCAGCCGTTTGTCGATTAGAAAAAAACCAGAGGTGGGAGGCCAATTCATTGGGCGACAGCGGCGTCAGCCGCCCTAGCCTGCCGCAGCACTGGTGCTCTAATCGTCGCGAGCTGAAGCTCCCTCCCACACAGTCATTACCTACTCCTCAGATAATACTGACCTTAACCAGAACAAAACTTTTGCACAGCAGAAGCTCCGTATTATTGGCCCAAGCCAATAGCTAGAGAGATAAGATCACTGATCGAACAGCGGCAAACTCAACAGTGGGAGGCCAATTTATTGGGCGACGGCGGCGTCAGCCGCCCTTAGCCTACCGCAGCACTGGTGCCCTAACCGTCGCGAGCTGAAGCTCCCTCCCAAACACTCCTGACGCTCTCTCCTGCAATACGTTCAAGCTTACTCCTCAGAGAGATTTTCGAACCGTGGCATGCCAACGTTCCAGGGTTGGATGTCACCTTTCTCGCCAAAATTAGCGTGGTCGCCTAGCACATGGCCGTCATGCTCGCGGGTTTGGCCGTAGAGCGAGCGGTTGTGGAATGTGGGGCCGAATCGCTCGGCGGTTTCTGCAACATCGCCGGTGTAGCGCGGATCTTGGGGGCGCTCTTGGCTATTGATGTAGTAAGCGATATCCCACGCTTGCTGGCCGGTTAACGAGCGCGGCTGGCCCAGCGGCATGTTTTGATAGATAAACCCAGCCATGGTTTCTACCCGTGCAATACCGGCCCCCCAGTTGTTAGAGCCATCGCCCCAAGGGGCGGGGAAAACATATTCGCCGTTTTCATAGTGCCCAGAGCCATCTTCTTGGTGGCAAATGGCGCAGTTTTCCTGGTACGCCGCCTCGCCTCTGGCATAGCTGGGTGTTTCAGGCTGTTCAGGCGCTGGGAAACCACGGCCATAGATCGGCTTATCGGGGTACATCGGCGCACCGGTGGCGAGCCACTGGTGGTAGGCGCTAAGCGCCAGCATTTCGTCGCTACCGTACTCGGGCGGTGTGCCGTTCATGGAGTAGGCAAAGCAGCCTGCAATGCGCTCTTCCAGGTTGTTCACATGCTGATTTTTGCCGCGAAAATCGGGCAAGGTGATGGCAGCT
Organism: Halomonas sp. KX33721; assembly: GCF_001596805.1. Classification (NCBI taxonomy): domain Bacteria; kingdom Pseudomonadati; phylum Pseudomonadota; class Gammaproteobacteria; order Oceanospirillales; family Halomonadaceae; genus Halomonas; species Halomonas sp. KX33721. The sequence goes on from NZ_LVIA01000030.1 coordinate 41,049, forward strand.
GCCCATACCGGCGCGCTAAACGGTACGCGGCCCTCTCCTAGATGGCAGCTTGAGCAGTTCATATCGTTAAAAACGTACTCGCCTCTTAGCTGCTGGGTATTGGTAAATAGGTCATAGCCGTAGCGAATGACTTTTTTAAGCTCTGGATGGAGATCCGAGTCTTCCAAGTCTTCCATGGTGGGCGGTTCGTGTACTAGCTGATTCAGCGCGGCATCGGCCCGCTCCTCCTGCTGGGCAAACGCATTCGCTGCGTAGAGGCTCAAACCGGTGCCCACTGCAAGCGCGCTGCTGGATAGCGCGATCACTATATAACGATGGTAGTTACTCATTGTGTGGCCTCCCCTTCAGCGGCGGGCTGGGTGGCGTACCACGCGGAGACCGCCTGAATATCCTCTTCACTCATACGCTTGGCAATCGCCCCCATTAGGTTTTGAGGGTCGTTGCTGCGTGTGTCACTCTTCCAAGCGTTTAGCTGTGCACTGATATAGCCCGCATGTTGCCCCGCGATGCCGGGGAACGTCTCTCCCACCCCCTGGCCGCCCGGGCCATGGCAACTCTTACAGGAGACAATATAAGCGTTCCAGTCGCCCCGTTCGGCCAGCTGCTCGCCGCGAGCCAGCAGCGCTTCATCGGCATTGTCGCCGCCTTGGCCTGGCGTCGCGGGTAGCTGGCTGTAATACGCCGCCACGTCGGCAATTTGCTGATCGTCGAGCATATTGGCGAACGTCACCATCGTCGCGTTCTGACGGTCCCCGGCTTTAAAATCGTGCAGCTGCTTAGCGATGTAGTTGGAATTTAAGCCTGCCAAGCGCGGCCAGGATTCGCCGCCGGGAATGTTCATGCCTCCTCCGTTAGCTTGATGACAGGCCACACATGTCGCCGATGCCGCTTCACCCCGCTCGGCATCTCCCTCTTGAGCTATGCTGCCACTCGCCATCAAGCAAGCGCCCATCAGCAGGCTAAGCCTGCCCCACATTGATGTTTTCATTACTCCCCCTGATCGCGTCGGTTGTTATGGAATTGCTTTATAGCGGTGACACCGTGGGAATCGTGAGATGCGCATAGAAGCCCCCTGCTTTTGCGTTCTCAAAACGCACGTCGCCACCAAAACGCTCGGCAATCGCTGCAACGATGGCCAACCCCAGACCACTGCCCTGCTGCTTACTGGCCCGCCAAAAACGTTGTGTCAGTTGGGCCAGTGTCTCTTCATCCACCCCGGGGCCTTGATCATGCACGGTGAAGGTAATGTCGCTATGCGTTTGTTCTGCCATCAGGGTGATGGGCGCTCCGCGTGGCCCGTGATGCAATGCGTTATCCACTAGGTTACGCAGCGCCGTAATCGCCAGCTCTCTGGGCATGGCCAAATACACTTGAGGCAGCACTTCAGGCCACTGGCACTGCCCCTGAGCAGCGGCGCTATCAGCAACAGCTAACTCAACAACTTGGGCTACTTCGCTTGGCTCACCATCATCAAAGCGCATGCGGCCTTCCACACGGGCCAGCGTGAGCAGTTGGTCTAAGGTGTGGGCCAAGCGCACGACGCCTGCTTCGGCATACTTAAGGGCTTCTTGAGCAGTCGGGCCTTCAGCTCGTTGGGCAACCTGTAGGTGCGTCTTAATAGCGGTGAGGGGGGTGCGCAGCTCATGGGCGGCGTCATTGGTAAAACGCTGCTCCCGCACCAGGGTTTGCTGCACGCGTATTAAGAGGCTGTTGAGCGTATCGATAAGGGGCTTAATCTCTTTCGGCACGCCGTAGGTAGCCACCGGTGCCAGCGCTTCTGGGTGGCGGCTGGCTAACGACTCACGCAACCGTGACAGCGGTGCCAGCCCGCGCCATATACCCACCCATAGCGCAATCAGGCTGCCGGTTAACGCCACCACAAACGGCACGACGGCTACCCGAACTACCCCGTTTAGCAGCATCGTGCGCTCATCCATTCGATCCGCCGTGGTAATGGCCAGGCCGCCGCGCTCGTAGGTAAAGACGCGCCAAGTGGTATCGCCTTCCTGGCGATAGGTGTGACCGCGCTGCCCTGGCGCTAGCACGCTATCCATGTTGGCGTGGGTGCGAGCAATCACCTCTCCGTGTGGCGAGTGCACCTGGCAGGCCAGCCCCTCGATGGGTGGAATGGCAAGCGTCGTCATCATGCTCTGCTCCCACACCTCCTCCGGCAATTGATGCACCAGCCCGGCCACCATGCGCGCGGACTGAGCCAAACGCTGGTCCAGGGTGGCGACAAAGGTTTTCTGCAAATCGTTGAGCAGCCAAGCAGCCGCAACGCCCCATAGCAGCGCCAACGTCAGCCCAAGCGTGAGTAGCAGGCGGGCGCGTAGACTCATCGTTGCCCCTTAGGCGTTTGCCCCGGCGCAAGCACGGCTTCTGGCTTGCCCAAGCGGTAGCCCAGGCCGCGCACGGTCTCGATAATCCCACTGCCCAATTTGCGGCGCAGATGGTGAATATGGACATTGAGCGCATTACTCTCTACGTCATCGCTTAGCCCGTAGAGGCTATCTTTGAGCTGATCCGCCGAGAGCACGCTGCGCGGGGCGTGTAAAAAAGCCTCTAACAGCACCAACTCACGGCGGGAGAGCGCTATCAGTTCGCCCGCTACCCGCACCTCCCGAGCGCTGGGGTCTAGTGTCAGCGCACCATGCACGGTCAGCCCTTGGCTGCGCCCGGCTACGCGCCGCAGTAGCGCATGTAGTCTTGCCACCAGCTCATCTAAATCAAAGGGCTTCACTAGATAATCATCGGCCCCGCTTTGCAGCCCATCCACTCTGTCGCGCACGGCATCCCTGGCAGTCAGCATGAGCACAGGTGTCGTCACGCCCTCATCGCGCCAGGATTGCAGCAGCGCCAAGCCATCGCCATCGGGTAGTCCACGATCAAGAATCACCACGTCGCTGGCGACACTTTGCATCGCCTGACGCGCAGCCTGCACCGAGGTAACGTGCTCCACCACGAAGTGGTACATCATCAGTCCAGAACGAATGCCCGAGGCCACCAGTGGATCATCTTCTATGAGTAGGACGTGCATAGCGGTTTCCTTGTGATGGAAGCAGCATGACAAACGTGCATTAACCGAACGTTAAGCCCTTTGGCCAAACCCTTGCACCAGATCAAAAAAAGCGCCCTTACCAGGGAAAGTAAGGGCGTCATCGTGAACGGAGTTGCTCACTTAGCGAGCGATACGCTGGGCAATAAACCAGCCCAGCACCATCGCCGCCAGCAGTGCAAGAAGCGGCAGCGTTAGCCCACCCATGGAGGCAATGGCAGGCCCAGGGCAGTAACCGGAAAGCCCCCAGCCCACCCCAAACAGCGCCGCGCCGCCTAGCAATTTGGCATCAAGCTCCTGCTTGGTCGGCAGTTGAAATTTGGCGCTAAACAGCGGCGTACCGCGAGCGAATACTAAGCGGTAGCCACAAAGGTGGTGCCTACGGCGGCCCCGAGTACAAACATCAACGTGGGATCCCAGGCACCGGCAATATCTAAAAAGCCGAGTACCCGCGCAGGGTCGGTCATCCCAGAAATCGCGAGCCCCAAACCAAACAGCAGGCCAGCGAGGTATCCCGCTGCGGTTTTGACGGCCGGTGTGCTCATACCCCACCTCCGATGACATGCCGTACCACATAGACCGTCGCGATGGCCGCGACCAGGAAGGTTCCAGTAGCCGCCATAGACCGGGGCGCTAACCGCGCCAAGCCACATACGCCATGGCCGCTGGTGCAGCCACTGCCAAGCCCCGTGCCTATCCCCACCAGCAGGCCTGCTAACAACATAAGCGGCACACCGCCTGCAGGTTCACCAATCACCGCACCGGGCACGCCTGCCACGTTCCCCAGCCCACCCCCAACGGCCATGACGAGCAGCGGGCCACTAATTAGCCCCGCTAAAAACGCTACCCGCCAAGCACTGTCTCCTTTAGGCCGCTGAGTAATTAAACCGCCAATAATGCCGCTGATACCGGCAATGCGGCCTAGTGCGCCCATCAGCCACACTGCTGAAAGTCCAATCAGCACACCGCCCACTAGCCCGTGCAGGCTCGCTATCCAATCCACATCTAGCTCCTTATGTTACCCAACGCTCGTTGCCTAACGCTTGGTTTTACAGGTGGATATACCCATGAGCGAATACACCGGGCAGAAATTGAATAGCCCCGTTGCCAACGGCGCGACCCCTATCCACCCCCATACACCAATCGTGCCCATCAAGGTCAGCACGATTAACAGTAACCCCACAGCAATCCGCGCTATTTTGTCGATGCCGCCTACGTTCGTTTTCATCACTGTTTCCTACCCATTTATGTGTCGTTAAGTAAACCCACCGCCGCTTAAAACCTGTTAATTGGTACTTTTAGGTATACCTGGCCGTCATCTTCGGCAGGCGGCAGCTCGCCGGCCCGCATATTGACCTGTACCGAAGGAATAATCAGACGTGGCATTCCCAGCGTGGCATCCCGTTCGGTACGCATTTTGACGAACTCTTCCTCGCTAATGCCGTCGTGCACATGGACGTTGGCCTGGCGCTGTTCGGCAACGGTGGTTTCATGCTGATAGGCGTCTCGCCCCGGCGCTTTGTAGTCGTGGCATAAGAACAGCCGCGTTTGCTCGGGCAAAGACAGTACTTTCTGAATAGAGTGGTAGAGCGTGCGAGCATCGCCGCCAGGAAAATCGCAGCGCGCGGTGCCGTAATCCGGCATAAACAGGGTATCGCCCACAAAGGCGGCATCACCGATCACATAGGTCAAACAGGCAGGTGTATGTCCAGGCGTATGCAGTACACGCCCCTCTAACGAGCCAATCGTGAAGGTATCGCCTTCATTGAATAACGCATCAAACTGGCTGCCATCTCGGGCAAACTCGGTGCCTGCATTAAACGCTTTACCAAAAATCTCCTGCACCTCGACGATATGAGCACCAATGCCCGTTTTGCCTCCTAACTGATCATGCAGATACGGCGCTGCGGAGAGGTGGTCAGCGTGGACATGGGTTTCCAATACCCAAGCCACTTCCAGCCGTTTTTCACGGACAAACGCTATAATTTGATTAGCTGAACGAATATCAGTGCGCCCTGCCGCGTAATCAAAGTCCAGAACAGAGTCGATAATGGCGCACGCGCTGCTATCAGGGTCTTGCACCACATAGCTGAACGTATTGGTTGGTTCATCAAAGAAGTGGGTAACGATAGGGCGCTGCATTCTGGAGCCTCCTGAGGATGGACTGCTAACAGTGGATCTATACAGTAAGTGTAGCGCAATAATGGTTATATATTTATATCAATTTATAATTACAGTACCTTTGTTTCTACTTTATGTTTATTAGATCGTCAGAATCCGCGCCCCCTCTAAGCAGTGGATAGAAAGGGTTTGCATTACAGACAGGTATAAAAAAACCGCTGCAGCTCACCGTGCAGCGGTTTCGAGAAACTGAGGCAACTTACGCTGATGCCTATCGTTACACCTTCCTTTGGTTATCCAACTCTACCGCCTCATGCATCCGCGCCAGTATGTCGGGTACAGCGGCCTGAACGCGGTTCCAGCTAGGAATAAATGGCCGTTCGCGGGGGTTATCCAAAAACAGGTTGCCCGCTTCCAGCAGGTTGCTGGCAAATAACTCCACCGCCTGCTCTTCACAGTGACGGTCTAAACTCAGGCCATTCATGGTGGCGTCGTGGTCGTAGGCTTCGATCAAATCGAGTGCTAAACGATAGTACGTGGCTTTTAGCGTGCGGAAGTCTTCACTGCTAAAGCTTACGCCTTGGGTAGCCAGCTTGCGATACAGCGCTTTCGCGATATCCAGGCTCATGCGGTTAAGGCCTGCATTGGCGTCATCTTCGCTAACGGGCTGATGCTTGTGATCGTAGGCATCGGCAATATCGACCTGACATAGCTGGCGGTGGGAGTAGTTGCGCTGCAGCTCAGAGAGTACGCCAATTTCCAGCCCCCAGTCGGCAGGAATACGGATGCCTTCCAGCACATCGCTGCGCATTGCGAACTCTCCAGAGAGCGGGTAGCGGAAGCTATCTAAGTAGTCCAAATAGGGTAGCGGCCCGCATACCGTTTTTAGTGCCCGCAGCAGCGGCGTCACCATCAGCCGAGACACCCGGCCGTTGAGCTTTCCTTCGGCAATGCGGGGGTAATAGCCTTTGCAGAAACTGTAATTGAACCGTGGGTGAGCCACGGGATACATGAGCCGAGCCAACAGGCTGCGGTCGTAGGTCAGGATATCGCAGTCGTGTAATCCCACCACCGACGAGCGACCAGACGCCAGCACGTAACCTGCGCAGTACCACACATTGCGCCCTTTGCCTGGTTCTAACGCTCCCAGATCGTGGCTTTCCAGCTCGGCGTCTAACTCGCGTAGGCGTGGCCCGTCGTTCCATAGAATGCGCGTATGCTGGGGCAAGCGAGAGAAAAACTCCCGGGCGTACAAGAATTGCTCACGGTCGGCGCGGTCCAGGCCAATTACAATCTCGTTGAGGTAGGGCACCTTCACTAACTCATCTACGATGGCAGAAAGCGCCGGACCTTCCAGCTCGGAAAACAGCGACGGCAGTATCAACCCCATCGGGCGACGCTTAGCAAACTGACTCAGCTCCTGCTCCAGTGCCTCTACCGGGCGGCGAGTTAGGTTATGAAAATCGGTGATAACGCCATTTTGATGAAAGTCACTCATTCGCTGATCCCCTTTTGGGTTAGGCCGTTTCTGGTTGTTGGCTAAGTACCGCCGCTAGTCGGCGGTCGTCTCGCCCCCACCAGTGGGCTACCCCCTCGGCCCAGCCCGTTGGTCCAGTTTCCTTAGTGCGATAAAGCGCTGTGTTCGTGGGTGTGACGGTTAAGTCGTGGCAGCCTTTAATCACGACGGCCTGATCGACGGCATCGAGCATGGAAATATCATTGGGGCCATCGCCTAGCCCCAGCGACAGCGGCGCACGGCCACGGAGCGCGGTAAATCGCTTAATGAGCCAGTCAACGGCACTGCCTTTATCCGAGGCCTTACCCATTACGTGCCAAAAGCGCCCGCCTTGCGTCAGCGTCAACCCATCGCCCTCAAGCGCTAAGCGAAAGTTTGCCAGCGCGGCCTCGTCGTCTTCCCAGATAAGCGGCTCGCTGCCTTCACGCTTTCGGGCAGCCTTGGCACGGGGTTCATCTAAACCGGTAAGCGCCATGACTTGGGTAATATCCAGCTCACTCATACGGGTAAAACGAACGCCCAGGCGTTTGCGCCAGACGTTAAGCCGTGCCCGGATAAAGCCCACATCTACTCCAGTGTGTTTAACCACCACGCCATCCAGGCCACTCCCTGGGCGGTCTAGCCGTGCGTGACACCAGCCCGGTGGCAGGCCAATCACAGCGCCGTTTTCCGCCACAAATGGGGTAGCTGTCAGGCCTAGCGCTTCACGCAGGGAAATAAGTTCGGCACGGGTTTTACTAGTGACCGGTATAACGGGCACGCCCAGCTGTTTTAGGCGCGCCAGCCAAGGCGCTGCCGGTGAGAAGTCATAGCTGTGGTGGTCTAGCAAGGAACCGTCTAGGTCAGTGACCACCAAGCGCGGTTGAAGCGCTGGGTCAGCACTACCGGGCGACAGCGCTATATCAGGCAACTCGGTCTGAGTATGTGTAGTGCGAGTCTGTTCGGTCATGGCGCCACCTTATTGCAATCTTAAAAGCCGTTACGCAGGCGTCTCTTTCAGATAAGCAATAAAGCAGAATGTATGCCAATGAAGTTCATCTAATATAAATCAAACACTTAAAATCAAAGAAAGGGCGCTGAAGGCTTGAGCACCAAAAAAGCGCATCAGAAAAGCACCAAATAGGTGCAAAAAAGGTGAGGTGACTGCTCCCCGCCCTGACGGGCGAGGCTTCCCACGTCTTAGGCCGCTGCCGGTGCGTGACCGGGCTTACACAGGCCTCGATGGGCAGAGACCGACAGTCCTTCGGCCTTTAACGTTAAAATGCCTTGCTGGCGAATATTGATCGCGGCGTTAATGTCGCGGTCGATGCCTTGCGTGCCGCAGCCGGGGCAATCCCAAGTGCGAACCGTTAGCGGCATTTGTTCGACCTTGTGGCCGCAGCCCGCACAGGTCTTGGTGCTGGCAAACCACTGGTCGATTTTGACCAGATGCTTGCCTTGCTGCTTGGCTTTGTAGTCCAGTTTTTGGATCAGGCTGTGCCAACTGGCATCGGCAATATGTTTTGCCAGCTTGCGGTTTTTCAGCAGGTTTTTGACGTTCAAGGTCTCGACCACCACCGCTTGGTTATCGTCAATGAATTGTCGAGACAGTTTATGCTGGAAGTCAGCACGGGCATTGGCCAAGCGCTCGTGCGCCTTGGCAAGGGTTAGCCGTGCTTTCGCACGGCGCTTGCTGCCCTTCTGGCAGCGGGAAAGCGCTTTTTGTTTGCGCCGCAAATTAGCACGCGCCCGCTTCAAGAAACGAGGATTGGCCACTTTGCGGCCAGTCGAGTCGATAGACAAATGCGTCAAGCCCATATCGACCCCCAGCACGGTGTCGACGGTTTGCAGCGGTGTGGGCGCCTCTACACCATCATCCACCAGCAGCGCGGCAAAATACTTGCCCGTGGTGGTGCGGGTTAAGGTGATGCTTTTCAGCGTGCCGGTGATGTCACGGTGAAGTCGGGCTTTAATCGGCGTGAGCTTCGGTATTTTGATCCAGCTCTCACCGACCTTGATGCCGGTGCAGTGATAGCTCGATTGCTTACCGTGCTTGCGCTTGAATTTGGGGTAGCGGGCTTTTAACTGGGGGTTAAAGAAGTTCTGGAAGGCGCGATCCAAGTTAATGCACGCCTGCTGCAACGCAATTGAATCGTAGTCTTTCAGCCAGTGGTACTTGCGGGATTTTTTCGCTACCGCCAGTAGCGGCTTGAGGTCTTTCTTAGCCCGGAGCTTGGTGCCATGCCGCTTGTACTGCGTACTGATGATGTGCAGTGCCTTGTTGTACGCAAACCGCACCGCGCCGAACTGCTGATTTAAGAAATCAGCCTGTTCAGGGGTCGGGTAGATACGGACTTTAGTGGCTTTCAGCATGGCATTGTGGCTTATCAAGCTGTATATATATCCATATTAGCCGGTGAGGGGCGAAAATCAACCCCCAGCAGCGCTAGCGCGCTGCCCGCTTGTATCCCCGCCCGACTGGGCGAGGGTTTACGCGGAATTTTGCTAAGTTTTTCATTTAAGATGTCGGCCTAAAAGCCTACAAAAAATTGCACAAGCGCTTGGCAAAATCTCATAAATAGCTACACTCATATTGTACTCACTGACATTCATGTACACCCCCTCACCTGATGTCAGTGGGCTGCAGTGAGCCAAGCCCTTTAATGCCCGCCACCCACGGCGGGCTTTTTTTTATTGTGCTTACCCTTTGGCTAGTGCGCCCTACTCCACATGGATGACCACTTCCACCCGGCGGTTACGGGCACGCCCTTCTGCCGTGCTGTTATCTTCTAACGGCTGGGTCGCCGCTAGGCCCACTGCCCGTAAACGCTCAGAGGCCACACCCGCCTCCTCCAAGGCTTCTACAATGGCGATAGCACGGGCGCTTGAAAGCGCCCAGTTAGATGAAAACTCCGGCGTGTTAATGGTTTGGCTATCGGAGTGCCCCTCTACCCATACTTCACCATCGTAGCGCTGAATGGTTTCCAGCAGGCTACCCACCAACGATGAGCCGCCTTCGGTAAGCTCCGCCGTAGCAGAAGGGAACAGCAGCCTATCTTGCACCCGCAAGCTAATACCCTCCGCCACACGGGAGACCTCTACGCCCTCTAAATTTGGCAGATACGTTGACGTTTCAACGCGCTCAGGCAGGCTTGTGTCCAGCGCTAGGGCGCTGCTGATGGCCTCATCGCTGATTTCCTGAACATTAACCGGGGGGCGATCTGTCAGCAGCACCATGTAATCCGCTATGGGTGAAGTAGCCACCTCTTCTTCTATGCGCACCAAAGGAGTAGGAAGGATCGGCATCAGGCGTTCAGACAGCGTCTTAACGAACGGTAGCTCATCGGCCGGCGTTAGCTCTGCTGGCTCAGGGAGTGCTAATAGCGGCGGCACGCTGAAGGTGGAGACAGAACGGATGGGTAAACCCGCCACACCCAGCGCGGCACTAATCGCCATCGGATTTAGCGCTCCAGGGGTGGAGGCCAACACCGGGCTACGTTGTGAACGAAATTCATCCAACACATCTGGCAGCGGCACTTCCAGCGGTCGCACAATGAGGTTATCAGGCTCAAACCTGGTTATCCGCAGATGACCACTCCGGGCTTGTCACCCCAGCTGCGGCGATAATAATTAAAAATAGTGCCACCAACAGCGTCACAATGTCGATGTAGCTAATCATCCAGCCGCTATTGCTCTCGTCTTCGGGGTACGCAGACAACAGCGAATCATGGCGTAGGCCGCTGCGGTGGTCTTCAAGCATGGGTGTTATCACTCATTCAAGTTTCTAACCTCGTGGCCGATCTAAGCTAAGCATGGCAAACTAGTCTATCGAATAGCTGTTTAGTAGCGATAAGGAACTATCAGGTGCGTATTCTTCCCACGTATTCCCCATTGTCCACTTTTTACGCCCCGTTGGCCTGGGAATGGTCAGCCTGATGCTGAGTGGTTGTTTTTATGCCAACACATCACAGGCACCTATCGCCACCACTTACCCTTACACGGAACAGCAGCGCATGCAGGCGGCCTATCACTGGGATATACTCGCACGCCATGAAGCTACCCAAATCCTACAGCGCGAACGCGTGCGTTTTCGTGATTTTTACATCACCCCAGCAGAAGAAAGCAGCGCCTCTGCCTATAGTGGCGGCGAGTTTGGTCGGGGCTTTCGTACTTTGCTCACCAGCGAGCTAGTATCACGCGGCGCGACATTGATGACCGCTCCCACAGCGAATACCGCCAACATTCATGTCGATGTTGAAGTTGTTACGCATCGAGATCGTGGCTTTATACGCCCGCCCGTGGGCGCATTCACAGCCTTAACCGCTGGCATTGCTGTGGCCACCATTCCTTATAATCAGTGGAGCGAACCTGCATTAGCGCTTATCCCTGGTGCGATTGCTGCCGATATTACCAGCGGCAACTGGACGCATACCGGCAATAAAGAAGTGATTATTACCACCCAAATTTTAGACGGCGAACGAATCCTCTACTCCTCCTCCAATATCTATTACATTAATGCAGATGACCGCCGTCACTACGCGCCGCACCGGGCTCCCCAAGCGCCCACCACGCCAACAGTTTCTATCACCGACACCTGGTAATGTTTATGTCTTTACGATCTCTGAGCGCTCCTATTCGCGTAATGATGCTACTGCTCACTATGCTGGTGCTAACGGGCTGCTCGACGCTAGGCAGTAATGCCCAACCGGAAGAGCCTAAACCTGATCTTTCTCAGCTTGCCCATCAGGCAGCGCAGCAGATGGTGGCGAACAACCCAGACCTGACCCGCTACAGCCCCATGATTGCCGCTACCTTTGTCAGCATCGATAACCTAAGCCAATCCTCTACTTTTGGCCGTATTAGCTCGGAGATCATGGCGTCCGCTTTGGCACAGCAAGGCATGCAGGTTCGCGAAGTCAAAATGCGTGACAGCATGTTTATTGAAGAGAGCGTGGGTGAACTTATTCTCTCCCGCCAGGTTCAACGTCTTAGCGCCCAGCACAACGCCCGCTCGATTTTGATGGGAACTTATGCCCAAGGGCAGGATTACCTCTATGTGAGCGCACGGGTAGTTCGCGCTGGCGATGCCATGGTATTGGGTAGCGCAGATTTCCAGCTACCGCTCGACAATAACATGCGCAGCCTACTGGAAGGCCAAGGAGGCTGGTAACGCCCCTTCGCTTAACCGTTACGCACGGAACTAATTTAAAAGGATTCTCATGCCTACAAGGCCTACCACCAACAAAACGCTGATAGTGGTTGTTAGCCGTTTTATTAAGCTATTTGCTAACATTACCAAGTTACTCAGCTATGTCTTTCACGCTATTGTTCCCAACAAGCGCTTCACGCTGCCAGAGCGCTCCGCGCCCTGGTTAGCGCCTAAAAATGATTCGGCAGTTCCACGTATTATTTGGCAAACCAACTTTACCAATAAAGTCACTCTGCCGGTTTATCTCAACTACCTGTTCAACCGTCTGATGGCCCCACGCTTTGAGTATCGGTTTATGATTACCGAAGCCCGAAAAGCATTTATTGCCGAACACTACAACAAAGATATTAATCAGCAGTACTCCCGGCTGCAAATTGGTGCCGCCCAGGCGGATTTTTGGCGCTTGCTGGTACTGCAAAAGCATGGCGGGGTCTACCTGGATATCGATGCCCACGCCATTTGGCCACTTGGCAGCGTGATACCTAACGATATTGACGAGCTTTATGTTACTACCCGTAAGGGCGAGCTAAGCAACTACTTTATTGCCAGCAAACCCAACAACCCTAATCTGGCGCTGCTCATTGAGCAAATTAGCGTCAATATCAAGCAGAATGAGTTGACTAATGTGTTCGACATTACCGGGCCTGGGGTATTTATCCAGAGACTAACCCACGCCAACGTGCCTACCGTGTCTTACCGCCACGCCTGTAACCAGGGCAGCTTTACCAACGAGCACTTTCAGTACATTGATAAAAAAGCGGGTAAATGGACGCGGGAGCAAAAAACCGTTGCGGTTGTAGCGCCTGCAGCAGCTGAAGAGGCACCGCTTAACGATGCGAACTAAGTGCCTATTCAAAATTAATCGCGCACTCAGTACCATAGCCATCGAGTAGCCGGTGTACCTCATCACAGAGGTTATCAAACGAAAGATACGCACTCAGCGGCAGCCATGCATACTTCATCTGCCGCCACAGAATCTCAATCAGATGCAGCTCCGGCGAGTAAGCCGATAAGTAGACCAGATGAACACGATGCGACATCCACTCGAGTATTTTCCGCCTGAAGGCCTTGGAGCGATGCATGCTGGCATTGTCGAGCACCACCACGGCGAAGGTGTCGGGGTCTTTCTGGGCTACAAAATGGTCAAACGCGTCGATGACCGTATCGGTGGTCACGGACTCGGTGGCGGTGTGATAGATCAGCTTCCCTGCTCGGCTGAGAAATCCCAGTACGTTCAGCCTTCGGCTATGTGAGTAGGCGGGTACTTCGCAGGGTTTACCAATGGGGCTCCACGCGTATGGCACCGACGATGATTGTGAAAAGCCTGATTCATCAAAGTAATAGAGCTCATGTTCGCCCTAGTCTTCCCGCTGGTGAAGCGCCTTGAGGAGGCCCTGAGTGTTGCGAAAATCAGTTTCGTCACGGCGTGCCTTCAATGAATGCCGAATACGCTTGAAGCTGAGCCTATTTTTTTAAGCGCCCTGCGGAGCGTCACCATGCTGACCTTTTTCCCCGTCTCCTCCTGAAAGCGGGCGTGCAAGGAGCGGAGCTGATGGGGCTGTTCTGCGACCAGCTCCTGCAGTCGCTGATGGTCATTGTCATCCAAGGCAGGCGTTCGACCACTGCGCGGCTTATCGATTAGACCATCAAGGCCCGACGTTTCCCATTGCTTGAGCCATCGTGATACGGCATCGCGACGAACCTGCAGTATCTCGCTGATTTGATTGATGGTATGGCCTTGATTGCTTAACAGGATGGCATGAGCACGACGACGTAAGGCGCGCTTCTCACCATCTTGATAAGCAGAGGTCAGCGTCTGCTGTTCAGAGTCAGAAAGTGGAGCAATAAAGCGCCTTCTTGCCATGGTTCCATCCGTGCCCGAGATCCTCGCATCGATAATACACGAAAATATTAGATTAAGCACTTACAAAAAACGGGCACCCTGTTTGAGGGTGCCCGGTTTTTTGGGCTTTCCGTAGCCTAGGAGAGACTGCGAGAGAGCCTTAACACGAACTTACTGACAATCAGCTTATTTGTAAACCGGGAAGCGGCCACAAACTTCAGCGACTTTATCGAGCACTTGGGCTTCAACGCTGCTGGTGTCTTCGCCTTTGGCTAGTACGTCGAGAATATCGCAAATCCAGCCTGCCAGCTGCGTACACTCCTCTTCACCGAAGCCGCGCGTGGTCACGGCTGGGGTGCCGATACGCAGGCCAGAGGTAACGAACGGGCTTTGCGGGTCGTTCGGTACGGCGTTTTTATTGACGGTGATGTGGGCACGGCCAAGGGCGGCATCCGCATCTTTACCAGTCACGCCCTGCTTGATCAGCGAGAGCAGGAACAGGTGGTCTTCGGTGCCGCCGGAAACGATGTCGTAACCACGGTCAATGAATACCTTCGCCATGGCTTGCGCGTTCTTCACTACCTGCTGCTGGTAGGTTTTGAACTCGGGTTCCATCGCTTCTTTGAAGCAGATCGCTTTGGCGGCAATCACGTGCATCAGCGGGCCACCCTGGCCACCGGGGAAGACTGCCGACTGCAGCTTCTTCTCGATGTCCGGGTTGTTCTCGGCTGAGAGAATCACGCCGCTACGCGGGCCGCGCAGAGTTTTGTGCGTCGTGGACGTGACCACGTGGGCGTGGGGCAGCGGGCTGGGGTAAACGCCAGCAGCGACCAAGCCAGAAACGTGCGCCATATCCACCAGCAAGTAAGCGCCTACTTCATCAGCGATTTCACGGAATTTCGCCCAGTCCACAATTTGTGAGTAGGCAGAGAAACCGGCGATGATCATTTTCGGCTTGTATTCACGGGCCAGAGAAGCGACTTGGTCGTAGTCGATCAGGCCTTGCTCGTTCAGGCCGTACTGAATGGCGTTGTAGTGCTTGCCGGAGAAGTTGGGCTTGGCACCGTGAGTCAGGTGGCCGCCCGCGTCCAGGCTCATACCGAGAATGGTGTCGCCCGGTGTGACCAGCGCTTGGAAAACGGCGCTGTTGGCTTGAGAGCCAGAGTGCGGCTGCACGTTGACATAGGTCGCGCCGAACAGCTGCTTGGCGTAGTCGATGGCCAGGTTTTCAGCGATATCGACAAATTCACAACCGCCGTAGTAGCGCTTGCCTGGGTAGCCTTCGGCGTATTTGTTGGTCAGCTGGCTGCCTTGCGCTTCTAGTACGCGGGGGCTGGCGTAGTTTTCAGAAGCAATCAGTTCGATGTGGGCTTCTTGGCGTGCCACTTCTTTTTGCATGGCATCAAATAGCGCATCATCGAATCCGGCAATTGTCATGTCGCGGCTGAACATCGGCGGGAACCTCGTTAGAAAGGATCATCATGGAGAAGCGAGGCGGCTATCATACCGCAGCCTGACGCGACTTTCATCGCATCCGCGTCAGGTGGTGCATGAGCATGTTTCATGTTGCCAGCCGGATCAAAAACCTGACCGACCGGACAACCATGCGTGCCCGTCGCCCAATAAATCGGCCTCTCACGTTGGGGGCACATTACTCGGGAATTGATCAGGCTTGTTGTAGGAGGGAGCTTCCGCTCGCGATGATGAAGGCACTGGTCCCTCGGCAGGCTAAGGGCGGCTGGCGCCGCCGTCGCCCAATAAATTGGCCTCCCACGGTGGGGGCACATTACTTGGAATCGATCAGGCTTGTTGTAGGAGGGAGCTTTAGCTCGCGATGATGCGGGCACTGGTGCCTCGGCAGGCTAAGGGCGGCTGGCGCCGCCGTCGCCCAATAAATTGGCCTCCCACAATCGTGTCTTCATCGCCTAATCAGGTGCCCTCCTACACCTGCCTTCGGCAATGCCCCGATAAACTGCTGTAGGAGGGAGTTTTTATCAATCAGCGCGAAAAACCGCTTACTTTTAGTGAGCGGATGGATAGCGCGGCATCCGCAGGATGCCCTTGCTGATGATTTGTACAGTGCTATACTACTCACGTCGACACGACCTACCGAGGGGCACTCGGAAAGTGACGTCTGTGGAGACGATGTGAGACCTGGGGGATATGAGTTGGTTCGCCACCGTAAAAATCCCCACTGTGGGACTTTTACGG
>NZ_LVIA01000031.1:0-14066 GCF_001596805.1 Halomonas sp. KX33721
CTTAACACTATCAGCTCAGTTCACCGCCACTGGTTTGAGTGCATGGGTTGGCGAGAGCGTTTCGGGATTATCTGAGCTACCGCCGATTCTGATCCTAACCATCACAGCTATCGTTATTATTCTATTGACCGAGTTAACCAGTAACACGGCGACGGCGGCTGCCTTCTTCCCCATTATGGGATCTATTGCCATGGGACTGGGTATCGAGCCTTTCTTGATGACCATTGTGGTCACCTTCGCCGTTAGTTGTGCCTTTATGTTGCCAGTCGCAACGCCTTCTAACGCAGTGGCTTTCGCCACAGGGGATCTTCCCATCAAAAGCATGATTCGGGCAGGTATCTGGCTCAATATCATAGGTATGTTAGTGATTATGGCCGCGCTTTATACCATTGTTCCTTTGGTTTTTGGTGTGTCTTTTTAACCTATGGTATTCAAGTTATTGACGTTAATTTTATGTTAACGCTGGTAGATATCCCACTCATTATTTTTTTTAATAAGACGTTTGTGCTTACTGTGATAATAAAAGAGGTGTTTATGTCTCAACCCTGCATTATTTGCGTCGCCATTACCGGCAGCCTGCCGCGCAAAGAGAACAACCCTGCCGTGCCGGTTACGGTTGAAGAGCAGATTGAAAGTACTCAGGCAGCTTTTGAAGCTGGTGCGAGCATTGCTCATTGCCATGTGCGCAATGATGACCAAACGCCTTCATCCGACCCAGAGAAGTTTGGCCGTTTGATGGAAGGACTCAAGCAGCATTGCCCTGGCATGATCATTCAGCTCTCTACCGGTGGGCGTTCTGGGGCAGGTGAGGAGCGTGGTGGCATGCTGCCGCTTAAGCCTGATATGGCCAGCTTGTCGGTGGGCTCCAATAACTTTCCGAATCGTGTTTACGAGAATCCGCCGCAGCTGGTGGAGTGGCTGGCCGATGAGATGCTGAAGTACGGCGTTAAGCCCGAAATCGAAGCGTTTGATCTGTCACATATCCACCAAGCAGTGAATCTTTCCAAGCAAGGCAAACTAAAGGCACCGCTTTATGTTCAGTTTGTAATGGGCGTAAAGAATTCAATGCCCGCGGACAAGCCAACGTTTGATTTTTATATCGAGACGCTCAAACGGCTGGCACCGGAGGCCCAGTGGTGTGGTGCAGGCATTGGTGCTAATCAATACCTACTTAATGAGTGGTCGATTGCGGCAGGCGGCCATACTCGTACCGGGCTTGAAGATAACGTGCGCTTGGACAGTAATACGCTGGCGCCTTCTAACGCAGCATTAGTCAAGCGTACTGCCGCGTTGTGTGAAAAGTATCAGCGCCCTGTTGCTACCTGGCAGCAGGCGCGTGAGATGCTGGGGTTATAAAAAATAAAACTAACAATCCATAAGCAGGAGTTAAGTGATGACGGATATCACTATAGTGGGATCTGCGCCAGAGATCGATGAAATTAAGCGGGTAGTGCAGCTATATGTCGAGGGCTTTCAAGACGGTATTGAAAAACTAGAGGAGGCGTTTCATCGGGATGCGTGGATTTTTGCGCTGGACGCTGATGGCGTGTTGGCGACTGATTTGATCAGCGCTCGTTTCGAGCGTTGGGCGAACAGTCACCGAGCGGTGAAGAGCCGATTTATTGCGGTGGTCCAAGCCGGAGAAGTAGCCAGCGTGCTCTTAGGTTTTGACAACAGCGAAAACCTTAGGGACTCTTGGGTAGATGTGATTGCACTACTTAAGGTTGGCGGTAACTGGAAAATTACCAATAAGACCGCTGCGCATAGTAGTCGCGCAGCATGGGCCCAGCCTTAAACGAACAACAGGATAAGATGTGTAGGATAAAACGACAGTGTTAGTAACACTGTCGTTTAGTTTTCTAGAGTTGCTGGGTTAGATACGCTAAAGCGCCTACTGCCATGGCTTCTATACCCGTGCGCAACGTCACGTCATTGCCTGGGAAATAATAGGGCGAATGCGGCATTTCAAGGTGACGCATTTTCTGCGAAACGCTAATCCCAGGGACTTCCGCCCAGCGTTCTGCGGGAGTGGCTCCAATAAACCAGTAAACGTAGGGAATATCTTCTTCACCAAAACCGCCTGCTTCTGCATTCCCAAAAAAGGGGAAATCCTCGCTGCCATTAAGCCGTGGCATGTCATAAAGGTTAGCATCACCGAAATGCTCTGCGTGAGCGCGGCGTACATGTTCAACCGCCATGGTGTTGTTTTCTAAGGCGATGGTTTCATTGAGCACGTTAAATGTCGGTGGTTTGGGCGATCGTCCAGCATTGCACTCAGCGTGAATGATACGCTCGATAGATTCAACCACTTGGCTGTGTAATGTGTTATCAAAGCTGCGGATATTGATCTCAAGCTCTGCCGAGTGAGGAATAATGTTGGCCTGGGTGCCAGCGTGAAGCTTGCCAACTGTAACCACCACCGTTTCCTCTGGCGGAACCTCGCGAGCAACGATTGTCTGCAGTCGGGTGACCACATGAGCAGCAATCACTACGGGATCCACCGTTTGTGCGGGCATGGAGCCGTGGCCTCCGTTGCCGTGAATGGTAATGGCCAAATTGGTGCAAGCAGCCATAGTGCTACCAGCGCGGTGCCCGACAGTACCAGCAAGAGCGGGCATATTGTGCTGGCCAAGAATAATGTCAGGACGTGGAAAGCGCGTATAGAGGCCATCATTCAACATCGCTTTAGCACCGCCAAAAACTTCTTCTGCGGGCTGACAAATCAGCATTAGAGTACCTGCCCATTGCTCTTTAAGGCCTGCCATGACGGCTGCCGTACCCACGATGCAACTGCTGTGCAGGTCATGGCCGCATGCGTGCATTAGCGGTACCTCTCTGCCATCCTCAGCGACAGTGGTTTCGCTACTGGCGAAATCAAGCCCCGTTTCTTCCTTGATGGGTAATGCATCCATATCGCTGCGTAACATCACTGTTGGCCCTTCACCGTTACGCAGTAATGCCACAACGCCTGTTCCGCCAATGCCACGGGTTACCTCATAGCCGAAACTGTCCAAAGCATTGGCGAGCCGTGCACTCGTCTTATGCTCCTGGAACGGCAGCTCGGGGGATTTATGCAACTGACGGTAGAGCGACTGAATATCTTCGAATGCTGCTTCTAGCTGAGTGGAGATGGCGCACTTTAAGTTTAAACGACCGGTCTGGATGCTCATTTAACTCTCCTGGCACTCATTGAGAATGGGAAGGTGTGGGTTCGGTAAGCGGGGGCTTGGCAAGACATTGCCAAGACATCACAACGCCGAGGTTGAGCAGCATTGCCCAGACGCCAGCGTGCCAGCCGAAGGGTGAGATCCAGACGAACTCCATCAATAAGTAGGCTAGGCTGCCGAAGAGGGCACCTGCCATGACACTGGCGCGGCGTAGCTGTGGCATAAATAGTGCGCCGAACACCATGGGAAATAATTGAACAATCAATCCATAAGCGCCGAGCAGCAGCAGTACCAACGAAGAAGGATTGGCCAGTGCGAATAGGTAAGCAATCAGCGACAGACCGAGCACGCTCCAGCGTGTTGCGCTAACGACCGCCTTCTCGCCAGCACCTTTCATCATGGTGGGGCCGACGACGTCGCGCACCAATACTACCGCAGCAGTATGAGCTAAGTTGGCACCTGTCGACATAGCGGCGGCCAGTGCCCCGGAAAGCATCAAGCCGATGACCCAAGGCGAGAAATTGGCCACGTCCATCACCATGCGTAGAAGCACTGTATCAGAGCGTTCTAATGGGGTGTCAGCAAACACTAAAATACCGGCAAACCCAATGAATAGCAGCGGTACCAGCAAGTAGGCGTAGAGGGGGTAAAAAACGCTTACTTTGCGTAGCGTTTTACCGCTATCAGCAGAGTAGAACTTCATAAACAGGTGCGGCCACATGGCGCCGCCGAAAGCGCTTACTAACACTGCCGTACTGAAGTAGCCCCAGTTCATTCCGGTGGCTCCAGGCATTGTCAGGTATTCCGGCATTGTCATTTGGACTTGATTGAACATCTCGCCCACGCCACCGTAGAGGCGTTCAGAGATGCTAAGTCCCAAAAACCATGCGATGACTATCATCATGATGCCCTGGAGAAGGTTGGTCCAGCCGATGCCGTTCAGGCCGCTGCAAAAGACGTAGGCTGCAACCACTAAAAAGGCTAATAAAGCACCCAGCCAGAAGGGAATGAGGCCATCAGTAGCTGCCTGAAATAGCAGGCCAGCACCGGCAATCTGAATGGTAAGGTAGGGTACCAATGCCAGTACGCCGATTACTCCGGCCAAAATGCCCAGTGTTTTACTTTGGTAGTGGTCGGCAATCATATCACCTTGAGTGAGATAGCCCCGTTCGCGTCCTAGCTTGGCTACGCGCGGACCCATGGCCCAAATAGTGATGGGGACCAGCGACAGGTAAGCGAGGATATAGAAGGCAGGCGCACCGTGCTGATAGCTCCAACCTGGCGCGCCCAGGAATGCGAAGGCTGAAAATATCTCGGCACCAAGGATGAAGAACAAGATCACCACACCGACGTGGCGACCACCCGCAACATAGCCTTCCAAACTGGAATTCTCTTGACCACGGGCACGAAGCCCTACCCATAAGACCAGGATGAGATAGGTCAATGTAATACCAATAACAACAATCGAATCATTCATGGCGTCCACCTCCGTGACGAACCACAAAGGCTACCCACATGCCGACAAATAGAATCAGCATCCATAAGATGTACCAGAAAAACAGAAAGGGCAGGCCGAACACGGTGGGTTCGATACGGTTGGCGATGAGTGCGCCGGGCCAGATCATCGCCAGGGTGCACACCGCAAAGTGCAAACCCGTTAGAAGGTGATAGGTCTTGTTCATAGGAGTTTCCTGCTCGCCATGGCGAGTCTTGTTTTTGAATTGTTATTTCACTATGAAACAAGAATAGAGATACAAAAAATATAGATTTTAGATGTTATTCATACCATATGGGTATGGGTGGTCGGCGTGGTCAGAGGAAATAGCAGATAACTTGAGGTGAGGATAAGCTAATGGAATTTCGCCAATTGGAGTACTTTATTGCCGTGGTAGAAACAGGCTCAATTTCTGCCGCTAGCCGCAAAGTGCATGTTGCGCAACCAGCGCTGACACGACAGATGAGGTTGTTGGAGGAAGATGTAGGTACCCAGCTTCTCGATCGCCATGCTCGGGGTGTTCGGTTGACTGTCCCAGGGCAAGCGCTTTATAGCGAAGCCACACGGTTACTAGATGAGCGTTCTGATTTAAAAGCGCGCCTGCTGGCGCTTGGCAGCGGACAAACAGGAAAACTCAGTCTTGGTGTAACCGTGACACACTTGTGGGTCACCGGAGTGTCCGAACTCATGGGCGGCTATCGTGGCCGCTATCCCCATGTAGCGCTGGATGTCTTTCCGCTACTTTCTGGCCCACAGTTGGAGAGGCTGCAACAAGGTAGCCTCGATGTGGGTATTCTCTATCTAGATGATTATGCGCAGTCAGGGATCGAGGCACGTCTACTGCAGCAGGATCACTTGGTACTTGCCGTGCCTGCCACGTCGATTTGGGCGCAAACACCGCCGAAAAAACTAACGGAGCTTGCTAACGCTGAGTTTGTCTGGGGGTATCGTAGCATTTCCCCGGTCTACTATGATCGGGTGGTAGCGCATTTTTCACGGCTGAGCTTTGAGCCCCGCGTAGTGCAGTATGGCGCTGATAATATTACGATTCTTAGTATGGTGGCGGCTGGATTAGGTTTGGCGATTGTACCGGCTGCCAGTCGCAGCCACCCCATGCCTGGAATCCATTTTATCGAGCTAGCTGAGTTAACTTCCTGTGATATGCCGCTGTGGTTGGCGTGGAGAGCGGGTAATGTATCGCCGGTGCTCGATAATTTTATTCAAATGGCAGTAGAGATATTTGAGTAGCCTTGCTGCTCGGGCTTATATAGCAGTAAGTCGCTGCGATGATTTTCAGCGCAACGACTTGAGCGGCACTAACAGTGTTTGGTGATGTTAGTACACTAACTTGATTTCTTGAGCGTTTCCGAAAAAATCTCACCGGAAATCGCCCAGTTGTCCATGGATACATCATTGAAAATGACGTAAACATATTGCGGGTCGATGTTGCCATGCTGGGCAATCGCATCGGTAACGGCTTTGGCAATAGCAGGTTTGGCTTCGTCTCGGCCATCAAACATCTGAATATTTACGACTGGCATGTTGAATCCTCTTGGAGCGTAAAGAGTAAGCTTTATCGAGCTAGCTGCTCGGAAAAACAGCTTAGCCCTGCTCCGGAAGTTGATAAACACACTACAACCTGTTTCAGAGTAGAGTGAAATTCTACAATCATCCAAATGCGTTCTGATCTGCCAGAGAGACCAGCTCGTCGATAATAAAGCGAACGCTCGGTAGCAGCTGATAGGAGCGTGGCCAAATAATATTAAGTTCTGTGGGGGAGGGTGCGAACTCTGGGAGGATCGTCACCAACTTTCCCTGAACGATAAAAGGTCGCAGCAATGCCTCTGGAAACTGAACGATCCCCGCGCCTGCCATGCAGGCATCCATCATCGCGTCGCCATCGCTTATTTGATGATAGGGTGAGGGGTTAAACCTTACTTCCTACCCATTGTCGTCTTTGACTCGCCAGCTCAACGGTGACCCACCGCGCCAAGCCATTAAGCAGCGGTGTTGATTGAGCGCCTGTAAGTTCTGTGGGGTTCCATAGCGTTCAAGGTAGCTAGGCGATGCACAAAGCACGAGATGCTGGTCATTGAGCTTCTTGGCGACCAGGTCGGCACTGTCCTTCAAGGCACCATAGCGGATGGCGAGATCAAATCCGGCATCCAGCGGGTCAATGATGCGATCATTGAAGGTGAGGGTAAGCTTCAGGTGCGGATAACGCTCGGTCATGCCTAACAAAATTGGCATCATCACAGACCGACCAAAGGCGGCGGGCATATCAATCCGCACTGTGCCGGACGGTTCACTCAGCTTTGAGCGTAGTGACGTTTCTGCCGCCTGCAGTGTGTCGAGAGCGCTTTGACAGCTGGCAAAATAGGCCTCACCTTCTGTTGTGAGACTCAGTTTACGCGTGGTTCTGTAAAGTAACTTTGTTGCTAAGTGCTGTTCCAGCTTAGAAACACTTTTTCCTAGCGCCGATTTAGAAACACCCAATTCATTTGCCGCAGCGGTAAAGCTGCCCGCTTTGGCAACGGCAACAAAATAGACAATGGCGCGTGGGTTGTCAGAAAAAACCGGCATGCTCATGGTAAGTAATCCTGTTTTGCTAAGCCGATTGCGCTATTCATTACGCCAAACTGATAACTCATAAACGGTGAGTTATTTGCCACCGTCAAAGGTATCCCAGTAGGGCGGATCACCGAAGTAGCCGTCTAAAAAATCGATAAAACACCTCACCTTGCTAGCCAATAATTTGCGGTGTGCATAAACCGCATACAGGCCCAACGGGGCGGGCTCGTACTCAGGAAGAATCATGTTTAGTTTGCCCTTGGCAATCGCCTCCCCCGAAATAAAAGTCGGCTGAATGGCAATGCCGGCCCCCTGAATCGCGGCTCTGATCAGTACATCACCATTGTTGCTGATCAAGTCTCCCGCTGGATGCCGACCAGTCGCTGGAAGCCACTCAGTGGCGGGCAATCCCATATCATGCTCCATGTAGCTGTAACGCAGATACCGGTGTTGTTTCAGTTCACTGGGGCTTTCAGGGGTGCCATGGCGGGCTAAATAGTCAGGCGAGGCGCATATCACCAGTCGCACAGGAGCGATAAATTTAGCGATCAGGGAGGAGCTTTTCAAATGTCCAATGCGTAAAGCGATATCAAACCCTTCCTCCACGATATCCACTTTTCTATCGTTCAATTGTAAGTCGATACTAACGGCCGGGTGTGCCTGCTGGAAGTCAGCCAACAGTGGTGCTAAATGCAGTGTCGCGAAGGAAACAGGAGCGCTAATCCGCAAACGACCCCGCGCTCCTTCTTGCAAGTCATTGAGCTGACTGTCCATATCGTCAATGTCATCTAGCACCTGCTGGGCATGCTCAAAGTAACGAATGCCCGCTTCTGTAAGATGCACTTTTCGGGTTGTGCGGTTCAACAAGCGCACGCCCAGGCGCTCTTCCAACTGAGACACATATTTACTGACGAGCTGAGGCGACATTTCAAGACGCTCGGCGGCCTGGGTGAAGGTTCCTTCGCTAACCACGTTGACGAAAGCTCTCATGGCATCAATACGATCCATTCGTTTCCTTATCCCTGACGGAAATAAATATTATCAACGTTTTGTTGTTAATCATGCAACATCTTCGTCCTTATTGTTTCTTCATGACGCGAGTAAAGTGCGTTCATCAGTAACGCAAAGCTTGTTAAATAAACGATATTCGCTATTCGAGGAACAACTCATGAAAAACCAATTCGCACACACATTATTTAATTCCACTGGCGGCTACGCGGCCCTGGCTTTAAGACTACCGGTCGGTCTGATATTAGCGGCACACGGTGCGCAGAAACTATTTGGCTGGTTCGGAGGCTACGGCTTGGAAGGCACCGGGCAATGGATGACCAGTATCGGCCTTGAACCCGGCTATGCCATGGCATTACTGGCAGGGAGCGCCGAGTTTTTGGGAGGGATCGCTTTATTCCTGGGGCTGCTAACACGTCCTGCCGCAATTGTGACAGCTGTGACTATGTTGGTCGCTATTTTCAGCGTCCATTTGAGTAACGGTCTGTTCCTAACAAACAACGGCTACGAATATGCACTCACACTTTTCGCTGCCACCACCGCATTAGCGATCCAAGGGGCAGGACGCTTGTCAGTCGATAGTTTGCTGCAGTCGCAGCTCTTTCATGGTCGCCAATAACCTAGCATACCGATCGCCCCGCCGTATTGACGGGGCTTATTTTGGAGGAAGGAGATTACTATGTTGGTTAACGGAACATGGCAAGAAAACTGGCACCCTGTTCAGGCTAAAGACGAAGAGGGGCGGTTTATTCGCCAATTATCGTCTTTTCGCCACTGGATCACGCCAGACGGCTCGCCTGGTATAACAGGTAAGGGGGGCTTTAAAGCCGAAAAAGACCGCTATCACCTCTACGTTGCTTATATTTGCCCCTGGGCTTCCCGCACGCTGATGGCGCGCCAGTTGAAAGGGTTAACGGGTCTGATCAGCGTAACGGTCGTTAACCCCAAGTTAACAGACCAAGGCTGGCAGTTTGGCGGCTATCCCGGTGCTCATGATGATAGCCTTAACGGTGCCCATTATCTGCATGAGCTGTATTCTCAAGCCGACTCAACCTACACCGGTCGAGCCACCGTGCCCGTTTTGTGGGACAAGAAAACACGCACCATTGTCAGCAATGAGTCAGCTGACATTCTGCGCATGCTCAACACGGCGTTCGACGCGTTTGGTCAGCAAGGACCGAACCTTTACCCATTAGATTTAGCCGCTCACATTGATGCATTGAACGAGGTTATTTATAAAAACCTCAATAACGGGGTTTACCAAGCAGGGTTTGCATCGTCTCAGCAGGCGTACGAAGAGGCGTATGAAAAGGTGTTTCTCACCTTGGATGAACTCGAAGCGCGCTTGTCAGATGGACGCGCTTACCTGTTTGGCGAACGGTTGACCGAGACCGATGTGCGGCTATTCGTGACATTGGTAAGGTTTGATGCTGCCTATCACGGGCTATTCAAATGCAATAGGAATACGCTTAACACCATGCCTAACTTGCATGCTTATATGCAACGTATCTATACCATTAATGGCATTGCCGATACGGTTAATATTGAGCATATCAAAGCAGGGTATTATTCCATCAAAGCGCTGAATCCCAGCAGTATTGTGCCGGTAGGTCCGGCATCCCTGTAGTTCTTGGATGGATAGTGTAACTGATGCGTTATGGCATGCATGAAACCTTACATCACCACAGGAGCATGATAATGAACGCCTCTCCAGACATTTTATTTCTTTCCCACGGCGGTGGGCCTCTGCCCCTATTAGGTGACCCAGATCATCAAGAGATGGTTGAGTCGCTACAAGAGATAGCTAGGGTCATCAGCAAACCGTCTGCCATTTTAATTATTAGCGCCCACTGGGAAGCGTCGGTGCCTACCATCACATCAGGGGCGGCCCCAGAGCTAATCTATGACTATGGAGGCTTCCCACCCGAAGCGTATCAAATTCAGTACCCCTGTCAGGGAGAGCCTGAGTTGGCCCAACAGGTGAACAAAGCACTTAACAAGGCTGGCATTTCGTCCGTGCTAGATACTAAGCGTGGATTTGATCATGGCGTTTTTGTTCCGCTCAAAATAATGTACCCGGAGGCTGACATTCCTTGTGTACAGCTGTCATTGGTTAACACCCTCAGTGCGGATACGCACCTTGCCATCGGCCGAGCGCTCAAATCTCTGGAACACGAGAACCTACTGGTGATTGGGTCGGGTTTTTCATTCCACAACATGCGGGAATTCTTTAGCCCTATTACGCCAGAGAGCCAAGCCAAGAACCAAGCCTTCGAAGAGTGGTTAGTGGATACATGCTCCCGCCAAGATATTGATGAATCAGAGCGCTACCGTCGTTTGGCTAACTGGGATAAGGCCCCTTACGCACGCTTCTGTCATCCAAGAGAAGAGCACTTACTGCCACTGCATGTCTGTTATGGTTTAGCGGGGAGACCCAGTGATAAGCAGTTATCCACCATAATATTGAACAAAGCATCAGGCATGTTCTATTGGTCACGACAGCGTGCCAAATAAAACACGCTGAAGGGAGGTGCTGAGTGATTGACTACTCAGAAAATATCTCAAACATAAGCCCTCTTAACCAGCGGTTGCCAGGGTCTTGATGAAAGCGGCGGTGCCAGAAAAGATTGATCGGAATCTCGGGGAATGCCAGAGGGTGCTCACGAGCGATTAACCCAAAGCGTTGGCAGGTTGCTTCGGCTAGTTTATTGGTCACTGTCACAATAAGATCGCTGCTGCTGACGATATAGGGAACGGTTGCGAAATGTGGCAGGGTTAATCGAACTGGCCGCTTAACCCCCGCGTTCGCCAGCTGCTCTTCGATAATACTGTGTCCAGTGCCTTGGGCAACCACCACAGCGTGGTGCGCCGTGCGAAAATAATCAAGGCTAAAATCCCCAGTGGCGAGCGGGTGATCTTCGCGCATTAGGCAAACATAGCGTTGTACAAATAGCCGCTGCTGGTAAAAACCGGCGCCTAGCTGTGGGATTAGACCAACGGCCAGGTCGATCTTTCCCTCCTCCATCTCGTGTTTCAGGTCATTATTATGGCTGCGCACGGAGTTGATTGAGACGCCCGGAGCATGGAGGGAGAGGTGCTGTAGCAGGCGTGGGAGAAACACTATTTCACCGATATCAGTCATGTTGATATGGAATGTGCGATCACTCTTTGCGGGGTTGAAATCATCGCAAAGCTTCAAGGTGTCGTGCATTTTCGCTAATGCATCTGCAATGCCGGGGTGAAGTTGGCTAGCACGAGGCGTAGGTTGCAGCCCTTGCGAAGTACGCTCGAAAAGTTCGTCTTCCAGCAAGTGACGCAATCGCTTTAAAGCATGGCTGACCGCTGGCTGAGTGATACCCAAGCGTAATGCGACCCGCTGCGTATTTTGCTCTTGGTACAATAAGTCAAAAACGACCAGCAGATTAAGGTCAATATTGGCAAGTTTCTCCATTACCTAGCGCCTCGCCACGTATCCAACAATAGTTGAATGCGTCTGTTTATAATGTTTTTAACTGGTTGATTCATATTGTTATTAACGCCGTTTATAGTCTGAATGAAGGAGGCTGTGTGGTGGCTGTTGAAGCTCCCGAATAGCGTTAGGGGAAGAGCATGACGCTCAACATACAACGATAAGCCCCTGAGCAGAGTGGAATCATGGTAGCTAAAAACACAGTAGCAAATACACAGCAAAAGCGTCTTTCGATTGGCATTGTCGGTGGCGGTATTGGTGGTGTGGCCTTCGCCGTCGCGCTATCCCGCGATAGCCAGCTTGATGTTCAGCTTTTCGAAGCCGCTCCTCAGTTCTCTGAAATTGGTGCTGGGGTTTCTTTTGGCCCTAACGCTGTAAAGGCTATTCAGCGGCTGGGCTTAGAAGCCTCCTATCAACGCATTGCCGATTCTTCTCCCGCTCCCTTTGAAGATGTTTGGTTTGAGTGGCGGCGTGGTAGTGATGATGCTTACTTAACTGCTAGTTTAGCGCCGGGGGTTGGTCAATCTTCGGTACACCGTGCCGATTTTTTGGATGCCATTGTTGCCAACCTTCCTGAAGGTATTGCTCACTTCGGCAAGCGCTGTGTCGAGGTTAAGCAAGATGCCGATAGCGCAACAGCTTACTTCGACGATGGCACACACTTTACCGGCGATGTGATCATCGGCTTCGATGGAATTAAGTCCGCTGTACGCCGCCATGTTTTGCCTCCCGAGCAGTACGGCGAGATAAATCCGTTTTGGAGTGGTACTTATGCCTATCGCGGCATGATCCCCACCGATGAGCTAGAGGCCGCTTTAGAGGCTAAAGGTAGCGAGAAGCGCCTAGCTCTTGTGCCCCAAATGTATCTCGGTAAAGACCGGCACATCCTGACTTTCCCCGTTAAGCAGTCGCAACTGATCAATGTTGTCGCTTTTATTACTGACCGCTCTACACCGAACCCTAAACTTGCCGAAGGTGAAGAGTGGGTAAAAGCCTCCAGCCAGAAGGAAATGCTGGAAGTATTCAAGGGTTGGAGTCCAGCCTGCCAAGCAATCCTTGAATGCATTCCTGAGCCAACGCGTTGGGCGCTGCATGAGTTACCCGAACTCGCCCGCTACCATCGTGACCGTGTGCTGATTGTCGGCGACGCCGCCCATGCACTAGTTCCTCACCAAGGTGCCGGAGCTGGTCAGGCGCTTGAAGATGCCTACGTACTCGCAAGCCTCCTCACGGATGAACATTGTGATCGCCACACAGTGAACGATGTCTTAGCTGCTTTTGAACAAGTGCGTCACGCGCGCACCTGCAAAGTGCAGAGAACGTCACATGAGGCTGGGGATGTCTATGAATATGCTGGTGTTGGCATCGGTGACGATGAGGCCAAGCTAATCGAAAACTTGGAAAACCGCTTCGACTGGCTTTGGAACCATGACCCACAAGAAGATGTCATTGCCGCTCGTCAGTTACAAGCCGTATTGAATTAGTCGAGACATCTTCACCTATCAAGCCTACAACAATAGAGAGGAGCATCCTAATGACCGTAAAAATCTTCGACACCCCCGAAGTCCAAACCTTCCTGAACGCCGTGGCGGGCCTTGACCAAGCCGGTGGCAACGACCGCGCCAAGCAGATTGTCCATCGCCTAGTCGGCGACCTGTTCAAACTGATCGACGACTTCGATGTCAGCGAAGAGGAGTACTGGGCCGCCGTGAACCTGCTGAACGCCCTGGGCAGCCAGACTCAGTTCGGCCTCTTGTCCCCTGGGCTCGGGTTTGACCATTTCCTCGATATGCGCCACGACGCCATCGACGCCGAAGCCAAGCGCACCGGCGGCACCCCGCGCACCATCGAAGGTCCGCTCTACGTGGCCGGCGCCCCCGAGGCGGAAGGCTTTGCGCGGATGGACGATGGCAGCGACCCTGATGGCGAGACCATGTGGCTCACCGGCCAGGTGCGCGACGTGAACGGTCAGCCGATCCCCGGCGCCAAGGTCGAGATCTGGCACTGCAACTCCAAGGGCGGCTACTCGTTCTTTGACCCTTCTCAGGACGAGTACAACATGCGCCGCACGATCTATGCCGACAGCGAGGGCCGGTACACCGCGCGTAGCATTATTCCCTCCGGCTACGGCGTACCGGAAGGGGCCCCCACCGATGTGGTGCTCAAGTCCCTCGGCCGCCACGGCGAGCGCCCGGCGCATATTCACTACTTTGTCTCTGCCCCGGGCCACCAGCACCTGACCACCCAGATCAACTTAGCCGGCGACCCCTACACCTTTGATGACTTCGCCTTTGCCACCCGCGAAGAGCTCGTCGTGCCCGCCGAGCGGATTGAAGACCCGGCTGAGATTGCCAAG
>NZ_LVIA01000032.1:0-151379 GCF_001596805.1 Halomonas sp. KX33721
ATCTCTACGCATTTCACCGCTACACCGGGAATTCTACCTTCCTCTCCTGCACTCTAGCTTGACAGTTCCGGATGCCGTTCCCAGGTTGAGCCCGGGGCTTTCACAACCGGCTTATCAAGCCACCTACGCGCGCTTTACGCCCAGTAATTCCGATTAACGCTTGCACCCTCCGTATTACCGCGGCTGCTGGCACGGAGTTAGCCGGTGCTTCTTCTGCGAGTGATGTCTTTCCTAGCGGGTATTAACCGCTAGGCGTTCTTCCTCGCTGAAAGTGCTTTACAACCCGAGGGCCTTCTTCACACACGCGGCATGGCTGGATCAGGGTTGCCCCCATTGTCCAATATTCCCCACTGCTGCCTCCCGTAGGAGTTCGGGCCGTGTCTCAGTCCCGATGTGGCTGATCATCCTCTCAGACCAGCTACGGATCGTGGCCTTGGTGAGCCGTTACCTCACCAACTAGCTAATCCGACATAGGCTCATCCCATAGCGGGAGCCGGAGCCCCCTTTCTCCCGTAGGACGTATGCGGTATTAGCCTGGGTTTCCCCAGGTTATCCCCCACTATCGGGCAGATTCCTATGCATTACTCACCCGTCCGCCGCTCGTCAGCATCCAGCAAGCTGGATCTGTTACCGCTCGACTTGCATGTGTTAGGCCTGCCGCCAGCGTTCAATCTGAGCCATGATCAAACTCTTCAGTTTAAGATCAATGCAATCCTTACTCGCTGCCCGAAGGCAACAAAAGCGGATCAAACTTGGCTCAAGGTTCAAACGAATTTGAAAGATGTGAACATCTTTCTTGTGCGCTTGCCTTGATATTTGGTGATTTATCACCCTCACCGGCAAGCGCCCACATGAATTACCTGATCAAATTGTTAAAGAGCTTTTCGAAGGGCGTTGCCGTTCGATGTGGGCGTATTTTACGCATTTAAATCAGCGCGTCAACACTTTTTTTCGCATTAGTACTCTGACCGAGAAAGCCTCACATAAAGACTTAACATTTGACCCAGCGCAACCTTCCAGAATCGGCCCTTTTTTAAGCTAATACTCACGTCACACCACCGCTAATTGTCGGCGTGTCGTTAAAAAAGAGCCAGATGAGAGAGGGAACTATGCGTAACAAATATGAAGTGATTTCAGCGCTCGGCGCCACTCTATTGCTTTCTGCTAGCGCAGCGCAGGCAAGCGATGGCCTAGATGATAAATTTTCAGCCGCATACCCTGATCAAGAAGACCCGATCAACGCTGATAATTTAGGACAAGCATTAGCCGCTTTCCAGCGAACGCTCAACACCCCGGATGCGCCCTTTGATCGCTATTTAAGAGGGGACATGGACGCGATTAGCGAACAAGCGAAAAACGGCATGGTAGCTTTTGTTGATAATGGCTGCATTGCCTGCCATCGCGGCGCCAACTTTACCGATAGCCAGTTCCACGCCATTCAGGTGCCGGGGTCGAAAGATTTGGGTCGCTACGTGGTGACCGGCGAAGAAAGAGACAAGTACCGCTTCCGCACCCCCACCTTGCGTAATGTCGGCGTCACTTACCCGTACATGAACAATGGTGCCACCGAAACGCTCGAAGAAGCCGTGGCCATCATGGGCCAGGAAATGCTGGGACGTGAGTTTGACGAACCCACCATTGATAACATCACGGCATTTCTGCACTCCCTGACAGGTGAAATGCCCGATTTCGAGGTGCCCGCTCTACCCTGATGCACTATGCCGCCGCCCATAGGAGCGGCGGCAGGCTGTATCAGGCTGCCTCCAGGCGCTTCAACAGTTCAGCGCGCCGCGCGTCGCTGACGAAGGCTTCTTCCATGGCATTGCGATTCAGCCATTTGAAGGTATCTTCTCCCCAGCCAAAGGCATCGACACAGGCGATATGATTTTCGAGCAGCCCACCACCAAAATAGGCAGGATCGTCAGAGCTGATGGTGACCTTCAGACCCGCTTCCAACAACGCCGGTAGCGGATGCTGATCCAATTGATCGACCACTTTCAGGCTGACATTGGAGAGCGGGCACACGGTCAGTACCGTCTGGGACTCCTTGAGACGCTGCACGACGTCTTCGCTTTCGAGACAGCGCACACCGTGGTCGATGCGCTGAACGTCCAACAGGTCCAGGGCTTGCGTAATGTAAGCGGCAGGCCCCTCCTCGCCCGCATGAGCCACACGCACCAGCCCAAGCTCCTTGGCGCGCGCAAACAGGGCCTGAAACTTCTCGGGCGGGTTGTCACGCTCGGCGCTGTCCAGGCCAATGGCATCCAGCATTTTCCAGTAGGGTGCCGCCTGCTCGAGAACGTGCAGTGCCTCGTCGGCTGGACGATCTCTCAGGAAGGCCATGATCATACCCACTGAAAGGTCTAGCTGGCTCTCGGCCTCCTGTTTGGCCCTGAGCAGTCCCGCCATGACCACCTCCAAAGGTACACCACGCTGCAGATGCGCCTGAGGGTCGAAGTGCATATCGATATGCAGCACGCCTTCCGAACGGGCACGCTTGAAATAATCCATGGCCAGGTCATAGAAGTCCTGTTCGCTGCGTAAGACGTTCATGCCCTGGTAATACAGATTCAGAAACCCTTGCAAATCCTTGAAATCATACGCTGCCTTGGCCTCTTCGACCGTGGCATAGGGGAGTTCGATGCCGTTACGTTCCGCCAGTTGGAACATCAGTTCTGGCTCGAGAGAACCTTCGATATGCAAGTGAAGCTCAGCCTTGGGAAGGTGTCGTAAAAAGTCGTTCATGGTCGCCGCCTATTTGCCGATTCGGTGAATATCAAAATGAAGTATCGTGAATTAACTTGCCGCCATCCAGCCGCCATTGATGAGCCAACCCCGGCACCAGGGCCGCATCATCCACTTGATGAACAAAGAAAATCGCCGTACGGCCTACCAACCAGGCGTCCAGCGAGGCCGCTACGTGCCGGGCCGTTGCCGCATCCACTCCCGCGAAGGGCTCATCCAGCAATACCACCGAGGGTGAGCGTAAAAAAAGCCTCGCCAACGCCACTCTGCGCGCCTGCCCGCCTGAAAGCTGCTGCCCTCTTTCTCCCACCTGAGTCGCCAGCTGACGAGGCTGGCGTGCCGTCCAATCTGAAAGCGCTACCTGGTCCAGCACCTGCCAAAGCTCTTCGTCTGTCGCGTCAGGCTTGGCGATCCGCAGGTTATCGGCCAGCGAGCCATCGAACAGGTCTATTTGCTGGGGCAGATAACCCATATGCGCTGCGCTACTTTCGAGGGTAACGGCCGAGGGTGCATGCTCCGCCACCCACACGTCCCCTTCAGTGGGAGAGATGCGGCCCATGATCAAATTGGCCAGCGTCGATTTGCCCGAACCCGAAATACCCATGATGGCACCACGTTGACCGGCGGGCAGGGTCAGGGAAACCTGGCATATCGCCCAGCCCGCCGCATCCGGATAACGGAACATGACCTCACGCAGTTGCAGGGCATGGCCACCCTCGTCATCCGGAAGAGAGCCCACACGCGTTTGCCCTTGTGTCGCCTGCAGGGCATTCAGCCGCTGGGCCGCCCCGTGGCTGGCGCCAAACCGCACAAAAGCGGCAGGCAGGCTGGCCAGCACCTCATTGATACCAAACACGGCAATCACGGCCATGACCATGATGGGGCCCACCACGCGCTGCTCGGCCAGTGCCAGACTCCCCAGCCAGAGCACACCGATGATCAACAGCCCCGTTACCGCCATCAGTAGCGCATTTCCCAGCGCAGACTTCACGGCCAACTGACGCTGGTTATCCAGCGCTTGCTGTTCGTGAGCTCGTATTTTCCTGCGGTACCAGTCACTGGTTCGGTAGCTCATCAGCTCAGCAGACGCCTGTACCTGATCCAACACCAGCCGCCGAAGCTCCTCCTGATCATTCACTTGCCGATGGCTGTTGGTGAAACCCAGCCTGGCAAAGCCCAGGGTGATGACCAGCCACAGCAGCGTCAATACACAGGCCACGACGGCTCCGACCAGCGGCAACCAGATAGCGATGAAACCTGCGACGATCCAGACACTCAACAAGGCCACTACTGGCGGCACCAGCAGGCGTAGATACAGGCTATCCAAGGCATCGATATCCGACGTCAGGCGACTCAACCACTCACCGGCTCGCCGACGCCGCAACGATGCGTCATCCAGGCGCGTCAAGTCACCAAAGACGCGATAGCGTAAATCCGCCAGCAGCGTCAGCACGGTATTGTGGTTGTAGAGCCGCTCGGTATATCGAGCGACGGTGCGCAGCAAGGCAAAAAAACGAATGCCGCCGCCGGGCACATAAATATCCAGCGATGACGGCAACCCGGCAGCCAACGCAATGCCCGCCAGGGCACACGCCGCAATGAACCAGCCGGACAAACCCAGCAGGGCAAGGCCCGCCAGCAACGTTACCCATACCAGCAGCGCACCCACGAGGAAGCGCTGCCTGCGCCTTAACATGAGCGCCAGCCATGGGCTCAGGTCATTGTGCAGAAACTTCATGGCGCCACCTCGTGAAGCTGGCCGTCTCGACACACCCAGTGGCGAGTGGCAACGGCCATCACCGCAGGGTGATGTGTTGCCATGACTAACGTTCGCCCTTCCGCCGACCAGGCCAGCAGTGCGTCGATCACGCTCTTTTCCGTCGCCGAATCAAGGCTGGCCGTGGGCTCATCCAACAACACCAGCGGTGCCTGGCTGAGAAATACCCGAGCCAGGGTCAAGCGCTGCGCCTGACCTCCCGACAAGCCGACCCCACGCTCCCCCACCACCGTCTCCAGGCCATGGGGCAAGGCAACCAACAGTTCCCCCAGGCCAGCTTTTTCCAGGGCCTCCTGCATGGCAGCCGGTGTCGCCTCAGGCGCCGCCAGGCGCAGGTTATCGGCCAACGAGCCATGAATGATGCAGGGTGATTGATCCAGCCACGCCACTTGCTCGCCCTGGCGGAATCTGCAAGCGCCACGCAGAGGCGCCATGAAACCGGCCATCAGCGCCAGCAAGGAAGACTTGCCACTGCCTGACTCTCCGGTAATGACCACCACATCCGCCTGACGTATCGTGGCCGAGACGCCCGTCAAGACCGCCGAGTGCCGACCATAGCCCACCTCGGCATCCACCAATTCAATCAATGCATCTGGTTCGGCGGGGGCGTCAAACCGAGTCGGCACCACGTCAGGCTCATCGAGGATGGTCACGATACTCTCTGCCGCCCCCAGCGCCGCAGCACGGTCGTGATAATGCTGCGAGAGGGTGCGCAAGGGCTGGAAGAACTCCGGAGCCAGAAGCAACACCGCCAGACCACTGAACAGGGTCAGCGAGGGGGAAGGACCGTAATCGATATAGCCCAACAGACCAAACCCCACGTACATGGCGACGACGGCAATGGCCACCGAGGCAAAAAACTCCAATACCGCAGACGAGAGAAATGCCAGCCTAAGCGTGCGCATACTCAGGCGGCGATACTGGTCGGTGGCATACCAGACGTCCTGCTGGGCAGCACGCGTATGACCAAACAGCTGCAGCGTCGTCATGCCGCGTACGCGGTCGACGAAATGCGCCGAGAGCCTGGCAACGGAAGCGAACTGCTCCTTGTTGAGACGCTCTGCCCCCATACCGACCAGCGCCATGAACAGCGGAATCAATGGCGCAGAGAGCAGCAAGAAGATGGCCACTAGATAATCGAGCCAGCCCACCACCGCGGCAATCAGCAGTGGCAGCAATAGCACGATGCGCATTTGCGGGAGGAAGCGCGCGAAATAGCCATCGAGGGCTTCGATGTGCTCGACCGACTGGGTCGCCAGGGCCCCGCTCTGCTGCCGAGTCATCCAGACCGGGCCTAGCGCGGCGACCTTGTTCAAGACCTGCTCCCGAGCGTACTGCCGGATGCGCAAGCTGGCAGTTGCACTGAACGACTCTTGCAGGGCAAGAAACAGTGAGCGCAACGCCACGGCGACCACCAGGCCGAGCAGCACGGGCACCAGCGTGACAGGTGAGCGGCCATGAACGACCAGTTGCTCAATCGACCACGCCAACCCGATCACCAGCAGGATTGTCTGAGCGCCGGACAGCACGCCGAAGCACGCTGCCAGCGCTAGCCGAGCACGCTCACGACGAGCCAGCGTGCTCAGCCAACGGCGCGGCGTCAACAAATTCGACTGGGCCGCAGGAGGGGCCATGAATCAGTGATACCCTTCGCCAACACGCACCTTGCCGCGGAAGACCCAGTAGGTCCAGGCGGTGTAGGTCAGGATGATCGGAATGACGAACAGCACACCGATCAGCAGGAACAGCTGAGACTCGGGGGCGGAGGCGGCATCCCACAGCGTGTAGTTCGGTGGCACGATGACGGGCCACTTGCTGACGATCAGTCCCAGGTAAGTGAACACGTAGATGCCGATGGTGGCCACGAAGGGAATGCCCTCGTCACGACGTTTCACGGAGCGATACACCATGAAGGCCGACAGCAGCGCCAATGCCGGGAATATCCAGATCAGCTGCAAATGACCGAACCAGCGCTCCCAAACCACCGGATTCACGAACGGTGTCCAGATGCTGATGATACCGAAGACGCCCAGTACCAGCGCCAACAGCAGCGGCGTCACCTTGTAAGCCCACTCCTGAATATGCCCCTCGGATTTGAGGATCAACCAGGTGGCTCCCAGCAACGCATAACCAGCCATCAGGCCGAAGCCGGTCAGTACCGAGAATGGCGTCAGCCAATCGAAAGCGCCACCTGCAAAGGCAAAGTTTTCGACATGAAACCCCTGAATGTAAGCACCGACCACCGCCCCTTGAGCGAAAGCGGCCACGCCGGAGCCCCAGCAGAAAGCGCGGTTCCACCAGCGACGATTGCGCCGGGACTTGAAGCGGAACTCGAAGGCCACACCTCGGAAAATAAGCCCCGCCAGCATCAAGAACACGCCAATATAGAGTGCCGGCAGGAAGACCGAATAGACCAGCGGGAAAGCCCCGAGCAAACCGGCCCCCGCCAGCACCAGCCACGTCTCGTTGCCGTCCCAGACCGGCGCCACGGAGTTCATCATCACATCCCGGGCGTCTTCGTCCGGGGCGAAGGGATACAGAATCCCAAGCCCCAGATCGAAACCGTCCATCAACACGTACATCATCAACCCGAACCCGATGATGCCTGCCCAGATTATCGTCAGATCAAACATTTCCATGTCTCAGTTCCTCACCGGGTCGACATCGTCATCAAAGGGAGTTTCCGTGGCCGACAGTGGACGCATGGGGCGTCTGAAATTGTCGCCTGCCGTTTCACGCTCTTCATTGGGCAGCATGCCGTTACGCACCACGCGGGTCAGATAGTAGATACCGGCATAGAACACCACCGCGTACACTAGCACGTAGCCCACCAGCGTAAACAGCGCCATGGGGCCGGTCAACGAAGGCGTAACGCCTTCCGCATGGGCCATCATGCCGTATACCAGCCATGGGGCACGTCCTGACTCGGTCACGATCCAACCAGCCAGCACGGCGACGAACGGCATGGGGATCATGTACACCAGCGTCTTGAGGAACCCGGTGTGCTGATGGAATTTGCCTTTGCGACGCAGCAACAGTCCTATCAGGGCGGTGGCAATCATCAACAGTCCGATCCCCACCATCACGCGGAACGCCCAGAAGACGATCCAGACCGGCGGCTGCTCTTCAGGAGCAAATTCATTCAGCCCCTGAATAACCCCATCCGTAGAGTGGGTCAGGATGAGGCTGGCAAGATTGGGGATGCCGATTTCAAAGCGATTGGTTTGCGCTTCCTGGTCCGGAATGGCGAACAGCAGCAACGGAACGTTGCCAGAGGTTTCCCAATGCCCTTCCATGGCCGCCACTTTGGCCGGCTGATGCTCCAGAGTATTCAAACCATGGAAGTCCCCCACGACCGCCTGGGCTGGCGCCAGAAACAGCAGTAACCAAAGGCACATGGAAAGCGCTCGACGGTTGGCTTCCGGGTCGCGACCACGCAGCAGGAACCAGGCACTCACACCGGCCACCACGAAGCCACCGGTCAGAAAGGATGCCATGGCCATGTGCGCGAAGCGGTAAGGAAAGGAGGGATTGAATATCGCTTCGGTCCAGGAAACCACGTGGAACCGATAGTCGATGAGTTCTACCCCTGCCGGCGTATGCATCCAGCTGTTGGCAGAAAGAATCCAGAACGACGAAATGAAAGTACCGATCGCCACCATGATGGCAGCAAACAGGTGCACCCCTTGTGGCACCTTGCCTCGGCCAAAGAGCAGGACACCGAGGAATGCCGCCTCAAGGAAGAAAGCGGTAACGACCTCGTAGCTGAGCACCGGCCCGAGGAAGTTGGAGGCCGCCTGGGAGAAGTTGCTCCAGTTGGTGCCAAACTGGAAAGACATGACGATCCCGGAGACGACGCCCATTCCGAAAACCACGGCAAACACCTTGGTCCAGAACAGTGCCAGGCGGTCCCAAGCGGGGTTGTTGGTCTTGAAGAACAGCCCATGAAGCAGCGCTATGTAAGACGCCAGCCCGATGGTGAAGACCGGAAAAATCGCATGAAACGATACAACGAAGGCGAACTGCATTCGCGATAGTACAAGGGGGTCGAGTTCCATCACACGCTCCTAAGACCTGGATTAAAATCCCATCAATGGGTGTCACAAGCTTAGTTGAGCCTTAATGGCGCTGCATTTTAGTTATAAGCACTAAGCTTATTCTTTACATGTGTTGTAGTTTAACGTTTCGACCGCCGTTATACAGCGATAGTTTGCCTGAAAAGCTGTGTCGCGTTGACGCATACTCCTCAGACAAACCACCATTTTTCGGTGCAATCGTTTAAGACATCACCACAATGCTGACCATATAGCCTGTGTAGGCGATAAAAATGGCGAAGAGAACACCGCCTTCAACGCGGTTGATACGCCGTGGGCGACCACGCCAAGAAAATGCGAAGAGCACCATCATAAGCGTCATAAAGGTCATGACACTCCAATCACGCACCAGCACCTCACGACCCGCTTCAATAGGTGCAATCACTCCC
This sequence comes from Halomonas sp. KX33721, assembly GCF_001596805.1. Lineage (NCBI taxonomy): Bacteria > Pseudomonadati > Pseudomonadota > Gammaproteobacteria > Oceanospirillales > Halomonadaceae > Halomonas > Halomonas sp. KX33721. Next base: position 9,006 of record NZ_LVIA01000032.1, read on the forward strand.
GCCAGCCCAACAACGGCCATACTATTAAACAGGTTAGAGCCCACCACGTTGCCCAGCACCATATCGTGCTCTTTACGCCGCAGTGCGCTGATTGAAGAAGCCAGCTCCGGCAAAGAAGTACCTACGGCGACTACGGTTAAACCGATAATTAAATCACTGACTCCGAAAGCTACCGCGATCTCGACAGCTCCCCATACCAGCAGCCTCGAACTGGCAATCAACAGCACCAAGCCAATCAGCGTCCACATGATGGCCTTACCGCGCGACATCGGGTTGCTATCAAGACTTTCGGTCACTTCACCCAACAACGGATCATCCTCCTGACCTCGAGAACGAATAATGCTGATCGCAATAAATATGCCCAGCGCCACTAGCAGCACAATAGCTTCAGCACGGGAAATCCAACCGTCGAAAAGCATATAGCCGGTAAGCAGCATCACCGCTACCAACAGGGGCATTTCTTTACGGATAACACCTGAATGAACAGCTAACGGAGAGATAAGTGCGATAAAGCCCAAAACCAAACCAATATTGGCAATGTTGGAACCGTACGCATTCCCCACCGCCAGGCCTGGGTTGCCTTGCATCGCTGCCAGCATCGACACCATCATTTCCGGTGCAGAAGTACCAAAACCGATTACCAACATACCAATCAGCAGCGGCGACAGCCCCAGCCACCGCGAAGTTGCCGCAGCGCCATCAATAAATTTTTCTGCGCTCCAGATGAGCAGGACCAAGCCTACTACCACAGCAATAAAGGCAAGTAACATTTCAGTTCCTTGATGTCATAATGTTAGGCACTATCGCGGCTGCATCCTTGTCTAACTCTGGTATTTGGTCAAGTACTGCTTGCAAGTAGTTATCAGGTCACCTAGGTTGACACATACCATATACCATATACCATATACCATATACCATATACCATATACCATATACCATCGTATTGGTTCTAACCGTATTATGCACAGAGAGTTTGCTGTTGCCCCATTACGCCTTTATGAAACGGCCTTCGCTGCCGGTTAATACACCCCAGGTTGATTGCTCCCCCCCTGAAACTCGCACCCAGCGAAGGCGTTTGCGTGCGTGCCATGAATGTGACTGGGTATCTGCGCTCCCCCCCCTGAACTCTGGTGAAAAAGCCACCTGCCCTCGCTGCTCGCATGTGTTAGTGAAGCGCCACCGCTATCCTGCTCAGCGCAGTATGGCGCTAGCGTTAGCCTCATTGGTCGCATTAATAGTCGCGGTATCTTTTCCTTTTGTCAGTTTCAGCGTTAGCGGTGTTGGCAACCGCATTGATCTATCGCAGACCGCCACCACGCTGATTGCTTTCCACCAGCCGATAGTAGCTATTGCGGTCATGATGACTATTGTCGTGCTGCCCGCCGTATATCTTGTAAGCGTCGTCTGGCTTCAGTTTGGCTTACTGCAGTCTCGCCCTATGCCTTTTAGCCGTGACATTGCCCGCTCCCTGGCACATCTAACCCCATGGATGATGGCCGATGTATTCATCATCGGCGCACTGGTAAGCTTAATTAAAGTTGCTGGCATGGCGCAGATTGAACTTGGCATCTCCTTTTGGGCATTCTGCTTGTTCGCCATACTGTTATTAATGACGGTGCAGTCCATTGACGCTGACTGGATGTGGTTCTCATTGGAAGGCGAACCCCTTGCTCCTGAAGGCACGCTCACTGGCACCACCGCTGCTAGCCAGCATGTCACTGGCTGCCCCACCTGCGGATTGATTAATCGGATTCAGCATGGAAAAGAACGCTGTGTTCGCTGCCATGAAAAACTGCATAAGCGCCTACCACATAGCTTACAGCGCACCTGGGCGCTTCTCTTTGCAGCCAGCATCATGTATATACCTGCCAACCTTTACCCCATCATGACCACTACCAGTTTGGGCAGCTCAACACCCTCCACTATCGTTGGCGGCGTTGTTCAGCTCATTCAAATGGGGTCCTGGCCGGTGGCTGCAGTGATTTTTATCGCCAGTGTGATTGTGCCTGTTGGCAAACTGGTGGCACTCGCATGGCTATGCTTGATGATTAAGCGCAGCAACGAGCTCAACGCACAGAGCCGTACCCGCCTCTATCGATTAACTGAATTTATTGGACGCTGGTCAATGGTTGACGTATTTGTCGTGGCCATTTTGGTCGCCCTCATCCGCGCCGGGTCATTAATGTCGATTACACCAGGTCCTGCCGCGCTAGCTTTTGGTGCCGTCGTAGTGCTCACCATGCTGGCTGCCATGACATTTGACCCTCGCTTAATCTGGGATACCCACACTCCACGCCCTCTTCGCCGTAAAGCGGCCACCAAGGAACCTGTTGATGGCTAATGATCCAACGCCTCAGAATACCTCAAACGCTGAAAACAATGAGTTACATAAAGCCAAATCGTCGCCACAAACTCGGCTATCGCCTATTTGGATAGTTCCTTTGGTGGCCGTCATTATTGGGCTGTGGCTGGTTTATGATAACTACTCAAGCCGGGGCACCATGGTGACGCTGACCATGGACAGCGCAGAAGGTATTGAGGCGGGCAGTACGCTGATCCGCAGCCGCAATATTGAGATTGGCCGCGTACAGAGCGTTCGTTTGTCTGATGACCTGTCTCACGCGGTGATGATGGCTCAAATTCAACCCGAAGCCGAAGCCATGCTCCGCGAAGACAGTCGCTTTTGGGTCGTTAAGCCACGCATAGGGCGCGAGGGGATCAGCGGCCTGGGCACGGTACTCTCGGGGGCTTATATACAGCTTGAGCCTGGGCAATCAGAGGAACCTAAGCGAGAGTTTGAGGTAAGCGATATCCCACCGGTCGCGCCTGCTGGGCAAGCAGGGTTACAAATTAGCCTTGTCAGCCAATTGGGCAATTCGCTGCGTGTTGGGGATCCCGTCTCTTATCAAGGTTACACGGTAGGGCGCGTAGAAGACGCTCGCTTCGATGCAGACACACGTACCATGCACCACCAAGTATTTATCGAAGAGCCCTACGCCCAGCTCGTGACCGATAGCACCCGCTTCTGGACCGCTAGCGGAGTGGATTTCCGCCTGGATGCTGACGGCGTGCGGGTCAACGTAGAATCGCTGGAAGCTCTGCTGGGTGGCGGTGTCACCTTTGGTGTGCCTGAAGATCTTCCCATGGGTAAGCCGGTAGAAGCCAATACACGTTTTAACCTCTATGCTGATGAAGATACTGCCCGGGAAGGCACATTTAACCGCTATCTAGAGTATGTATTGCTTGTTGATGACACGGTTCGCGGGCTATCACGAGGCGCACCGGTCGAGTTTCGTGGCGTCCGAATTGGTACCGTGGCAGCAGTACCCTGGAATTTTACGGCGCCACAGCCCGATTCGCGGGCTCGTTTCGCCATCCCTGTGCTCATCCGCATCGAACCACAACGCTTAGGGATCGAAAACACCGATATCGACCTGGAGGAGTGGGATAACCGCTTTAAGCGCATGTTCGGCTTAGGCCTTCGGGCATCACTCAAGAATGGCAACCTGTTAACGGGTGCGCTGTTTGTGGACCTTAACTTCCGGCGTGACCTTGCCGACGAATACGTCGCGGAAGTTTTCTCCGAGCGGACCGTATTCCCGACAGTAGCGGGCGGTTTTGCACAGATTCAGGCTCAGGTGACTAGCCTGCTTGAAAAACTAAACGCCTTGGAAGTAGAACCGTTGATAGCCGGGCTGGACCGCAACCTGCAAGCTTCTGAAAGTGTACTGAACGAAGTGCGTGCAGTCAGCGCGTCTATCAATCAGTTGCTCAATGATCCAGAAACGCAAGCCATCGGGAGCAACCTCAACGGCACGCTGGAAGAGCTGCGCAGCACCCTTCAAGGGGTCTCGCCTTCATCGCCCGCCTATCAAGAGCTTACCGGCGCCATTGAGCGTTTGGATCGGCTGATGCGTGACCTACAACCGCTCACTCGGACGCTGAACGAGAACCCACGCGCGCTGCTGTTCGACAATTTAGAAACGCAGGACCCGATTCCTCGTGCTCCCCGTTAAGAAGGATTGAACGTCATGTTACGCCGATTACCGCTACTACTGCTGATCATCAGTTTGAGCTTGCTGCTTTCCGCCTGCGCTAGCAGTGTCTCTCCCCCTGCACGCTATATGCTTCCTGCCAGCCCAGCAGTGAACGCACCGGCTAACGCCCAGGCCACACTGCAAGTGCGCACACCTCGACTAGCCCACTATTTAGACGTGGACGGGATTGTGATGCAGTTAGACGACATCACATTAAACGAAGCGCGGGAGCACCAGTGGGCGGAGGGTATTGGGCGCCAGCTTGAACGCGCCTTACGGGCCGAATTGGCAGATCAGTTACCCAGCGTGCAAGTGGTACGAGCAGAAGGCAGCAGCCCTGGGGCGCTCACCCTGTCCATGGAAGTGGATCAATTCCAAGGCCGCTTTGACGGTGTCGCGGTAGCCAGCGGCCAGTGGCAGCTTCGAGATACCGATGGCGAGTTGCTCGCACTCAAAAGCTTCACTGCAGAAACCACTCTTGAACAGGATGGCTACCCTGCCCTGGTCCGTTCGTTGGGCGAAAGCTGGGAGAGTGTTGCTGCACAAATTGCTCAGCAGGTTCGACAAGGCGGCTACTTCTAAACCTTTATTGCAATCGCTAGGGGAACAGCATTGGTGTGAGACTTTCGTGTTACACTCTTTGCCAATAAATGACATCACTGTCAGCGCTACCCTGTCACCCCCTTGTTATGCCTGGTATGGCGTTACAAGACGTATAAATGCCCGTCGCGGCACAGCGTATTATCTGGCAAACTTCGCTGCCGCGACGGTGTACCATCCTCGCTTTTTGAACATTACGCCTAGCAACGCCGCCGAGCTAGTGGCGCCGATTGCTATGCGATTGCGGAGAACGCATGAGTTTTTCTGATCTTGGTCTGCATGACGATTTATTGCGCGCGGTAACTGCGCAGGGCTATACACAGCCTACGCCTATTCAACAACAGGCCATCCCCATCGTTCTTGAAGGTCGCGACCTTCTTGCCAGCGCACAAACCGGTACCGGCAAAACCGCTGGCTTTACGCTACCGATGCTACAGCGCTTGGCAAATGGCAAACGCCCCGGCAAACGCCAGGTTCGCGCACTGGTCCTCACACCCACCCGCGAACTGGCTGCACAAGTGGGGGAAAGCGTGGCTGCTTATGGGCAGCACCTCTCACTACGTTCACACATTATTTTTGGTGGCGTGGGCCAGCAGCCCCAAGTCGACGCTTTAAGAGCCGGCCTGGACGTTCTAGTAGCCACCCCTGGGCGCTTGCTTGATTTGCACCAGCAAGGGCATGTCGACCTCTCCGCCATTGAAATTCTGGTGTTAGATGAAGCCGACCGTATGCTAGACATGGGCTTTATCCACGATATCAAACGGCTATTGCGTCTGGTGCCGAAACAGCGCCAAAACCTGCTGTTTTCTGCCACTTTCTCTAACGAGATCCAAACGCTGGCCCAGCAACTGCTGAATAACCCTGCCCTCATCGAAGTGGCTCCGCGCAACACCACGGCAGAAAAAATTGAGCAGGCCATCTACCGCGTTGATCGCGACAAAAAAACGCGATCTATTGGCCCACCTGATCCAGCGCCACAACTGGTTCCAGGTGCTGGTGTTTACCCGCACCAAGCATGGCGCTAACCGGCTAGCTGAACAGCTCTCCAAGCAGGATATTCCCGCGATGGCGATCCATGGCAACAAAAGCCAAGGGGCACGTACTCGGGCGCTGGGTGCTTTCAAGAGCGGCGACCTACAAGTGCTGGTAGCCACCGATATTGCGGCACGCGGGCTAGATATTAATGAACTTCCTCACGTGGTGAATTTCGATCTGCCCAACGTGGCTGAAGACTATGTCCACCGTATTGGGCGCACAGGGCGCGCGGGTAGCAATGGCGAAGCGGTGTCTTTGGTGTGTGTCGATGAACACGGCCTACTCAAAAACATTGAGCGCCTGATTAATCAAACGCTGCCGAAACATATTGAGCCAGGCTTTGAGCCAGACCCCAATGCCAAGCCAGAACCGATCGAGAATGGCCGCCGCGGTCAGCGCCAGCCAAGGGCTAACCGCAAGCCTGGCGGCCAAGCTGCCAATGCTGGTGGCGAGCGCCGCCGTCGCACTCGCCGGTAGCCCGAACGCCCGGAATATGCGAAGGTAGCGCCTCGCTTATTCCGGCGTTTTTGCTGAATTAATTCATGGAGTGATTATGGCGTCTTCACAACTCATGGCAGATTATCGCCAATGGCTGACTTTTCAGCGTCAGGAGCAACTCAGCCGCGAGCATCAAGGTATTTCTCAGCGCCTAGAGGACGCCCGCGCCTCAGCTAATCAGGTCTTGCAGGCCTATCGCAGCATGGCTGAAAAAGCCTCAAACGAAGGTGCCTGTTATCGCACTCTGTTTTTACGCGAACGCGATAACGCCTCACTCCCCTGTGAAGGTTGGTTATTTGTACGGCGCGTACTAAGCGAAGGCAACAGCACCCGCGTTCGAGTCACACTATTGGAAACTTTTACCCTAGAAGATGGCATCATCGCGCCAGGTGATAAACCGGCACGCAAGCTAACGCTGGAAATTTACGACAAGCTTGATATCAATAAAGGCATGCGTACCCAGGCACGTGTTGATTGCTTGGATACCACGCAAGATTATCACTTCATCACCTTGCTAGATGCGGTGCGAGGCGACCTTCGCCCCTACTTAAAATAAGCGCCGCTTCATGATCTCACGCCACGCTTGCCGATTCATTTTGCTGATGTTTATGGTGGGGCTAAATTTACGCCCTGCCATGTCCTCGGTCGCCCCCCTGCTAAGTCGGCTGCAAGAAAATGCGGGGCTTTCCGCCTCAGCGGCGGGCTTGCTAACCACGCTCCCCGTTCTTTTTCTTGGCTTAACCGCCCCCTTGGCACCAATGATTGGCAACCGTATAGGGAGTGAGCGTGCACTTAGTGCCGCATTACTCCTGCTGGCCAGCGGCTTGCTGTTACGGGTTCTGCCTTTTCCTGGATTGCTTTATCTAGGTACCGCCATGGCCGGTAGTGCTATTGGCTTGGCGGGCACGCTGTTACCCGCGCTAGTCAAGCGTGAGCTGCCTCAAAATGCAGATTTGCTCACCGGGCTCTACACCATGGCACTCTGCTTGGGGGGCGCTCTAGGCGCTGGGCTCAGCGTGCCGTTAATGCAGTGGCTGGGCAACTGGCAAGCCAGCCTAGTCAGTTGGTCACTGCTCGCACTAGCTACATTCATCGTATGGATCAGCTATGCGCCATCTCCTGCGCCAAAACCAACGCTTAACCTGCCCACCGGCATCCCCCTCGTGTCGCTACTCAGGCAGCCGCTAACCTGGCAGGTGATGCTCTTTATGGGCATTCAATCTTCTATGGCATATATCGTTTTCGGCTGGCTGCCAACTCTTCTGATTGAGCGCGGATACAGCGAGGCAACCGCTGGCTGGACGATGGCCGTTTCCATTATGTGCCAACTGGTCTCAGCACTGAGTGCGCCTTGGATTGCGCGATTGCATCACGACCAGCGCCCGGCCCTACTGCTGGTATTGGTATGCACAGCCTTAGGGCTTGTCATGTTGTTAGCCGCTCCGTTGGCATGGCGATGGCCCGGTGCCGTGTTGCTGGGGCTTGGGCAGGGCGGAAGTTTTAGCCTTGCATTAAGCTTATTGGTACTGCGAACCGCAAACGAACGCCTTGCAGGCCAGCTTTCTGGCTTGGTGCAAGGGGGTGGCTATACCCTGGCCGCATTGGGGCCCTTTGGGGTTGGTCTGATGCTCCAAGCCGGTGCTACCACGCAGCATATTGCTTGGCTACTGATTGGATTGATCGGCGTTTGCTGCGGCTTTGCGTTCTTTGCGGGACGCAAACGGCAGCTTGATGACCAAAGCGGCCAACTACAGGTATATCACCGCTAACCACTTCTTAGCTTTCAACAGGATACAGCGATGAGCCAGGCTCCTCTCCTTGCAGATGCTCAAAGCAGCCAAGAGCGGTTGCTTGTGATTTACACCGGCGGCACGATCGGTATGCAGCCTCAGGCTAACGGGCTCTCACCTGCCGGTGATTTTCCTGAACGCTTGGCCAGAGCACTGAGCCAGCTGCCGTTGCGGGACCAACAAATGCTCCCTGCTTATGATGTCATCAGCTACTCACCTCTGATTGATTCCAGCGCGGCGACCCCAATGACATGGCAGCAGTTAGCCGCCGACATCGCCGAGCGCTTTACAGAGCATCGTGGTTTTGTGGTGATTCACGGCACCGACACGCTAAGTTGGACCGCCGCTAGCTTAGCCTACCAATTGCAGGGCTTAGATAGGCCTGTGGTGTTGACGGGTGCCATGGCTCCCCTAGAGGCTCCTAACAGCGATGCCTTACAAAATCTCTACGGCGCCCTACGATTTGCTACCCATCCCGAACTACAGGAAGTGGCCATTTATTTTGCCAACCGCCTGCTCAGAGGCACGCGCGCCATCAAACAGCACAGCGAGGCTGTCGAGGCGTTTTCCTCACCCAGCTACCCACTGCTGGGCGAGCGCATCGGCGACGACTTTATTCTGTTCCCCAGCCGCGGCTTGTCTTACCAGCAGCGCGGGGCTCCGCGCTTTGAGCTGGTGGACTACCAGCCTGTCGCCAATGGCGAGGTGGTTCGCATTACCCTCTGGCCTGGCATAGCGCCCTGGCAATTAGAGGCGTGGCTTAGCCATCCAAACGTAAAAGGCGCGCTGCTACAGCTATGGGGCGCAGGCAATTTACCGGATAACCCCGCACTACTAGAGGTGATTGCCAAGGCGAGCGGAGAAGGCAAACTTATCGCCGCCATCAGCCAATGCCCACAAGGAAGTGTGCATATGGGGGCTTATGCAGCAGGGCACGGTCTCAACAATGCTGGGGTGCTATCCGGCGATGACATGACGCCCGAGGCCGCCTACACCAAACTGGTGCATGTACTAGCGCAACCAATTTCATTAGAGGATCAGAGGCGACGGTTTTTAACGACGCTAGTGGGCGAACGTTAAATGATCTAGCCAGCACTACACTGGCATAGTGGATTATTCCCGCTATGGTTAAACAATGTCCTTAAGGTGTATTAACCACCCACTGGATAGGAAGCCACTTATGGATCAACCGGTACATCACTTTAGCGAACTATTTGAGCAGTTAGGATTACGCTCGGATGCTGAATCCATCGAACGCTTTATTCAGCGGCACTCACCGTTGCCCAAGGAGATGCCACTGGCAGACGCCCCCTGCTGGAATGAGGGCCAAGCGGATTTTCTACGCGAAGCAGTGGAAGAAGATGCCGACTGGGCCGAGGTCGTCGATCATCTGGATGCCTCGATGCACAAAGCCGAATAGGCCTTCGCATCACGCCTGCTCCTGCGCCGCTTCCAGGCGGCGCCGGTACCAGGCCCCCGCCAGCAACAAAGCCGTCAACGCCAGAAGCGGCAGCAGTACGTCCATCTGCAGCGGGTCTTCTTCTTCGATGGCTTCCAGCGCACCGTAAATGGCACTGCTGTAGACAGCCCATTTCACGGCCAGCCCCAAGGCTGCAGCCAGCAGATAACGCCCCAGGGCAATATGCCCCAAGCCTGCCGCAAAATTGATCACTGAATGTGGAAAGCCCGGCAACACACGCATGGCACATTGCGTCAGCAGATCGCTACGCGCTTTCAGCGTGTCCATAACCTTGAGGGTCAGCCCCTTGGGCTGCCAACGCTCGCCGACCCGTGCAGCAAGCAGATATGCTCCCCAGGCACCCGCGACGCTGCTGATGGTCAACATCACCGTAGCGACCAAGGGGGGATAAAAGGGGGCAATCAACCACAGTCCAATACTGCCAGGCAAGCCAATCGCCAGGGTGACCGCCATGGTCAGCATGACCGTCACCACGACCACGGGATGATGAGACATGGTCGCGGCCCAGCGTTTCACCGCCATCAGGTCCGGAGAGTACCAAAGCCATATGTAGGCCAGCATGGCAGCCACCGCAAACGCGGCCGCCCAACGCCAGGAATAGAGAGATAATTTACGCATTGAGGCGTGCTTCAACCCGCTCGAGAATTTGCCGACTGACCTTTCCGACCAGCGGTTTGGCCGCCTTGTTCACCGCTTTTTCCATCAGACGATTGCGGATGTCATAGCTCAGCGTCAGCGACACCTCAGTCCCTTCGGGTACGGCACGCAGCTGATAGCGCCCCTGGTTTTTGACACCTTCCAGGGATTCCCAGGCCAGCACCGTTGGAGGATCGATATCGGTTACCTCCACGTCAAACGCCCAATCCATGCCCACTGCCCGCACGTGCCAGCGGTAGCGGTTTTCGCCAAGACGATCGATCGAGCGTATCAGGTCCGAATAATCCGCAAAATCTTCCACTCGGCGTAACAAGTCAAATACGCGCTCCGGGGAGGCTCTAACGATTTCACTATGTTCTATGGTGGCCATGCGTCCATCTCTTGCTCTAGCGGCTGTAGATGAGTAGCTTATCACGCCAATTCCATTGGCACACCGGATGCCACCACCCAGAACACTGGTCAGCAAGCGCGGCATTGCGTAAACTGCCCGCCTTCCGGACCGGACCCCGGAACACCGCCCTGCTGCTTGGGCAGGCACGACATAAATTCTCCGACCATGAGTACCCAGCATGTCATCCACTGCATCATCCGGCGCCCAGGCGCCATCCACCGTCGTCATCTACTCCGGCGGCATGGACTCCTATACCGTCCTTCACCGTGCGCTACGTGAGGGCCTCGCTGTCCATGCGCTATCCTTCGATTACGGTCAGCGCCACCGTCGTGAACTGGACGTTGCACGTCAGGTATGTGAGTCCTTGGCCATCCCTCATCAGGTCGTCGATATTCGCGCCATCCACGGGCTGATCGACAACTCGGCATTGACCAACGCTGCGTTGACCATGCCTCAAGGGGAGTACGATGCCGACTCGCTCCACAGCACCGTGGTGCCCAATCGCAACATGATTCTGCTGTCGTTGGCCATTGCCAAGGCAGTCAATATCGGTGCCAGCCGCGTGGATTATGGCGCGCACGGCGGCGATCACATGCTTTACCCCGACTGCCGCCCGGCCTTCGTCGAAGCCATGAACGATGTAGCGCAGATTGCCAACTTCGAACCCGTCACCGTCCATGCCCCTTATCTGGCCTCCAGCAAAGCCGACATCCTGCGTGATGGGCTCGCCATGGGCCTGGATTACCGCCATACCTGGACCTGCTACGAAGGCCAGCAGCTCGCCTGCGGCCAGTGCGGTAGCTGTCGCGAGCGGTTGGCCGCCTTTGCGGCTAACCACAGCGTCGATCCTCTCGACTACGCCATCGACACTTCACAGGTGGCGCACTGATGTATCACGTTAAAGAAGCCTTCTACACCTTACAGGGTGAAGGCGCCCAGGCAGGTCGTGCCAGCGTGTTCTGCCGTTTTACAGGCTGTAATCTTTGGTCAGGCCGGGAAATAGATCGAGCGAACGCAAAATGTACCTTTTGCGACACCGACTTTAACGGTACCGACGGAGTTAATGGCGGCCGGTTTAACACAGCCCAGGCGCTGGCAGAACACATCAAAGCGCTGTGGCCTCAGGAAGCTAACAACGCCGTGCCATACGTGGTATTTACCGGCGGCGAACCGCTGCTACAGCTCGATACCGAGCTCATTGCCACGCTGCATAGCGAAGGCTTCGAAGTGGCAGTGGAAACCAACGGTACGGTGCCCGCTCCTGCGGGCATTGACTGGCTCTGCGTTAGCCCTAAGGGTAGCAACCCGCTAGCGATCACCCAAGGCGATGAGTTGAAACTGGTTTTCCCCCAGGCCGATGCGCCACCGGAGCAGTTTTCTCACCTCGCCTTTAGCCACTTCTTTTTACAGCCGATGGATCTCAGTGCCGTCGCTCAAAAGAGTATTGTCACCGACGGCGCAGCGACCGTTCAGGCCACCACCGCGTACTGCATGGCCAACCCACAGTGGCGGCTGTCACTGCAAACGCACAAAATCGCAGGATTCGAGTAATGGCGCTATTTGTTAATCATCTGACCCATATCGATGTCTCTCTTTGGTGCCCCACGAAAGGGTTGGTTGGCTGTAGCTGGCAAGTGGATGCTCAACTAGAGGGTGAACTAGGCGAGGACGGAATGCTGTTCGACTTCGGTGAAGTAAAGCCGTGGATCAAACGCACCCTGGATAGCGGACTGGACCACACCCTACTGGTGCCCACCCAAGCACCCGGTGTTGAGGTCAGCGAATGCGATGAAGGACTCTGCATTCGCACCGCCACACCCTACGTGATGGAAGTTCGTGGACCGACAGAGGCATTTACCCTACTTCCCTGGGCATCGATCACTCTAGAACGGGTGACTCAGTACCTCAGCGCCCAACTCACCGAGCAGCGGCCAGCCAATGTTGAACGCGTGACGCTCACGCTAAGCGATGAGCTTATCAATGGTGCTGCCTATGGCTATAGCCATGGATTAAAACGTCATTCGGGTAACTGCCAGCGCATTGCCCACGGGCATCGCTCTCGCCTGCATATCTTCCAGGAACAACAGCGACAGCCGCAGTTGGAACAGCAATGGGGAGCGTGGCTGGATAATCGTTATCTTTTGGAAGAGGCAGATATAGCAGAGCATAGCGAGTCACAGCTCACCTGCCGCTATGAAGCAGCCCAAGGCAGCTTCTCAATCACCTTGCCATCTGAGCGCTGTAGCGTGCTGCCAAAGCCCACGACGGTAGAAAATATTGCCCTCTGGCTGGCCGATCAGATCGCCAAGCAAACGGGGACCGCCACTCACGTATACGCCTTTGAAGGAATCGACAAAGGCGCGACAGCACAAGCGAGCCCATGAGTGAGTTGATCACCAGTGACAGCAGCGCCACATGCCGAGCAGGCTGCGGCGCTTGCTGTATAGCTCCGTCTATTACATCGCCGATACCCGGAATGCCCGAGGGCAAACCGGCGGGGGTGCGCTGCGTTCAACTCGACGCCAACAACTTATGCACGCTGTTTGGCAGCCCGCTGCGCCCGATGGTGTGCGGGCAGTTCGATTATGACCCCACCGTGTGTGGCGAGCACCGCGATGAGGCGCTCGCCACGCTGTCGTGGCTAGAAGAGAGCACTCGCTAAACGTTTAAGCCTCGTTTTCAGCACTCAGCGAGTGGGGCAAACGGCGACCCAGTAGGCTAACCCAGCGCACCAGCACCGGTGCATCACTGTGGCTAACCTCGCTCAATAGGCGACGGAACGCCTCTTTTGCCTGCTGATCATGGGGTGAAATCCGCGTAAGCCAAAGCTCCAAGGCCGCTAACTCTTGATGGCGGTTGCCGTGTTCCCGTGACTGCACAATCGCCATTTCGGCAAGCGCCTTTACTTCACTGGCCGGGTGCCCCAGCAAGTCACGCACTCTGGCCAGTTGAGTCGCCAACTCGGGCAAAAAGAGCGTGGTGCGCTCTCGGGCAATCACCAAACATTGATCCAGATACTCCTCGGCGGCCTTTAACTCGCCAAGTTCAATACAGGCATCTGAGTACCAAAGGACGGGGCGCTGGAAACGATCTCGCCCATTCAGCTCAGCCATCTGGTCCAGACTATCTCTTAATTGAACTAAACCAGCGTGATCCCCCGCCATGGCCCTCTGCCAACCCAACACACCTTGGGCGGAGAGTTGCCACAGCTGAAGGTCCGGCGTGCCCGTCATGGCGGCCGCGCGCTCAGCATGGCGTGCCGCAAGATGCACATGCCCTAATTGGCGATAGAGCGCTGCGGCAAACATTAACGCCATGGCAAGCGTTCCCGGATGACCAATTTTCTCAGCAAGACGGATGGCTGACGAGACGTGACGCTCGGCGCGCTGATAGTCGCCACGTAAACAGAGTGCCCAGCCCTGGAAGCAGGCAGCTGTCACTTGCGGGTGATCCGAGAAGGGCAGCCACTCGATCATCATTTGCGCATTGAGCGGGTCGATTTCATCCAGGTGGTCATGGGCCTGCTGAATTCGTCCGGCCCAGTACTCACAGTGCGCCCGGGCATAGTCGGCCAAACGGCGATAGCGCGGGTCTTCCAGACGTTCGGCAATATCCGCCAAGGCAGAGGCAAGTGCAAACGCGTCGGCATGGGCGTAGCGCTGGCTGCGGCCTACCCACAGCCCCCACTTGACTAGGAAAATTTGTTCTAAATCTTCCGGGTCGTCCGGCGAATTACCACCGGATTGACGCAGCAGCTCCCGGGCGCGCACAAAGCTTTCGTGGGCAGTGGGCGAGCCATGGCCTTCCAGCGCAAACGCTGCCTGCCCACGCACGGTAAGCAGGCTGACCTCACGCTCCACTTCATGGTCAACGTGGCGCAAACTGGCCAACCCGAAGTCGGCCATCCGCAGCGCCGTACGGTTCGCGCTCACCTTCAGCGCTTCACGAGCAGACAGTTCGAAATAGCGCGCGCCTCGAGCGTAGTGGCCGCTGCGGCGCAGATGGGTGGCGAAATCCCCCGGATGACGGCTGATCCACACAGGGAAACGCTCCTCAATCAGCGTAACGACCTGCTGGTGCAGCTTGACCCGTACATCCCGAGGGCAGGAGAGATAAGCCGCTTCTTGTAGTAGCTGATGGCTAAACTGGTACTCGTGCTCGCCGCTCTCTTTATCAACCGGCTCAATAATTTCCAGCAGGCGCATATGCTCTACGGCTTGAGAAATCCGCGCTTTATCCCAGCCACTGCATTCAGCCAGGAAGTCGAGGCGGAAGCGTTTGCCCAGCACCGCCGCAATATGGGCAATTTCCCGATCCCCTTCCAGCTGATCGATACGGCTGGCCAGCAGGCCAAGCAGCCCTTTGGGCAATTCATCGAACTGAACACTACGCCCTTCGCGACGATCCATATCCAGGCGACGGCAAATCTCCTGCATATAGAGCGGCACGCCATCGCATCGCTCAATAATTTGGTTACGCAGTCGAGGGCTTAAATGCATACGATAGCGGCGCGATAGCTGGGAGAGCAGCCGAGAGGACTGCAGCGCATCGAGCTTGCCGAGGGTAATTTGCTGATCCCAATGCAGCTTCACTGGTAGCGCTTCACGACCGTGATGACTGGCCACCAGCATAAAGGCCGTATTGATGGACAAACGAGCTTGTAAACCGGCCAATACTTTGAAGGAGGGTTCGTCCAACCACTGTAGATCATCAACCATCAAGACGAGAGTCTGGGCGCCAGCGCGCTGGTCGATCAGACGGTGCAGCAGTTTCACGACCAACTCTACCGCTTCCCCGCTTTGGGTAAGCTGAGTAATTTCCTGAACGCCCCTAACCCCCAGCGCCTCTTCCAACAGCTGTTGGCGAGCATCGTCTAGCGCTGTATCACCCAACGATGCCTGCAACTCATGCAATGCTTCTTGAGTAGGCGTGGCGCCTAGATGCCACGCCAAGAGAGAACGGGCCACCCCGTAAGGCTCTAACACCGACAAGCGTGTGGTTGGCTGCCAACAGATAGCGGCGTCGCGGCTAAGTTCAAGCTGACGAAAACCAACCATCAGCGCCGATTTTCCCATGCCTGAGGCCCCCCGCACCAAGACACTTTGCCTTAAGCCGATACCCGCTCTTGCCAGCGCATCACGCAGCGTACGCAGAGACGTTTCGCGGCCGACCAGACTGGGCGGCAGCGCATCCCGGCCGCCTTCATTCTGGCCTAACACCAGCGCCCGCAAGCGCACTCGACCATCGCTTGCCATCAAGCGCGACACCAAGCGCGGCTGCAGGTCCAGCGCCGGGGGCATGTGCTGGCTGGCTTCTTGAGAAATCACTAGTTCACTACCTTCAGCAGCGCCCATTAGCTCAAGGGAGACCTGTGTGACTTGGCCAAGCGGGTCAGCCAACTGGCGTTCAGGCAGATAGACCACACGGCCGCTATGTAACCCAGCCGCCAGCTCAAACGAAGGCGCTTCCCCTTCCCCACTCCAATGGCGCTGAGTTTCCTGCGGCAGCGCTTGGCGGCAGTGTTCATAGAGCGCTACCAGCTCGGCAAGCTGATGCGCAGGGCCGTGGGTGCCGAAACACGCCAGTCCCAAACCGCCGGTGGCCCCAGGCAGCCAGAAGCCACCTAAGTGATGGCACTGCTGCTCTAGCCAGCGCAATAGTTCCAGCTGAAGCGCTAGACAGTTACGAGTTGCCGCCCGGTCTTGCCAGTCGCCTTTCAGACGTAAGCGAATCGCCATGACCGACAGTTGGCGAAGCTCAATCTCATCTTCACGCAGCGGCTTACTATCGGCTGCCAGTGCACGAGAAAAAGCGCCCTGGGGCGACAAGGCTCGCGGGTCGTGGTGGCCGTCCGACCAGTAGCTGGCCAACTGTAAGAAACCGGGCTCCGGCTGCTGGCCCGACAGCGCGAGCAACTGCAAATAGCTGTTGTACTGTTCATGAGCAGCGGCCATTTGATTTTTTTCGGCCAGTTGACGCACCAAACGTTCATGGAAAGGCCCATAGCCTGAAAAGCGGCTCACCAGGCCTTCCAGCATGTCGTCTGGCGTTTCGTCATGAGCCTCAAGCACTTGCTCGGCAAACCGGATCACCCGCTGACGCCACTCATTGCGCACCTGCACTAGCCAGCGCTGAAATTCGCTGCAACTTGCCAACTGCAACTCTTCAATTAGATCGCCTTGGTAGCATGACATCACCTCCTCAAGGGTTTCTAAATCCTTGGGGCCTTCTAGCAACTGCTGCAGGTCATGTAGATCTACCTGCCAGTGGGCAGGTAAATGAAAGGCGATAGTCTGTCGCGATACGTTCAATACCTGATCGGCGTTATCACCCATGGACTGACGCAGGCAGTGCAACGCGTGGCGCAAGTTGGTACGACCTGACGAAAGCCCCTGGTCTGGCCAGAGCAGCTCAGCCAGTGCCGCACGATTGACCGACTGGCGATGCAACAAAAGATACACCAACAGGGCCTTAACTTTGTCGTAATTGAAATGAGTGAGTACATCCTCCCCCTGGGTTAAGGAGAAGTGACCAAACAAGGTCAGCTGGTCTGTCTGTTGAGCATCGCGCATGATACACATCCCGCCTAACTAGCAGCGCCTTAAGCGGGCACGCCGCTATGGAAACGAAACGCCGTATCCGGAGTCGTCATCAGCTCCGCTTCACGTGCGACAAAGAAGGCAATACGGTCATCAATCGGCTCAGCGGTCTGTTGACGCGCCAACAGCAGATAATCTTCAAAATGGCGCCCTTCTGACTTCACCAGCGTGCGGTAGAACTTCGCCAGTTCTTCGTCTAAGTAAGGGATAAGGCGGGCAAAGCGCTCACAGCTTCGTGCCTCAATTAATGCGCCAATAATCAGTACATCGATTAAGCGCTCAGGATCGTTACTGCGTAAATGTTTGCGCAGCCCCTCGGCATAGCGCGAGGCAGTGAGGTGATGATAGGCCACACCACGCTTTTCCATCAGGCCCACCACTTGTTCAAAGTGCAGCAGCTCTTCGCGGGCAAGCTGAGACATTTTGCTTAATAAAAGCGGCTGATCGACATAGCGGTAAAGCAGGCTCATTGCGGTGGAAGCCGCCTTCTTCTCACACTGCGCATGGTCAATCAGCAGCGTTTCAGGATTGGCAAGCGCCCACTGCAACCACGCATCAGGCGTTGGGCAGGCAAGAAACTGATGCAGACTTTCTGGTAGCAAATCATCCGCTGAAAGGGAGTGATCTGCTGTTTTTAGTGCCACTAGTTGTATAGACATAATACCGCTACCGAGCGTTTATCTCACTATTGTATAACACATAAACGCCGTTGGCGTTTGTTCCCTAGCTATCCGAAGGCCACTTACTTAATGGCGCCTCAATTCTCATATAGCATATTTCTAATATATAAGCCCAGCTTATTTGGCGCTCCACACACCGCCTAAACCACTTCACTACGTTACTTAATAACGAATTAATCGTATGCCTATGGTAACGCGGCATCACAATAATCACACCCGCGCTTACCTCAAAACACCCCTGCTGGTAAAAAACTTTCAGATTTTGGGCACATTAACTAAAAAAAGCCGCAAGAAAGGAGCTCAATATCAGCGCCTCAACATAAAGTACAAGCAGGCACTTAGCTTGGCTTCTTAACATTGTCGACAGTTTCCCGTAGAATCCCTTTCATCCACCAGACGCTGTTTGTCAAGCGTCTGTCACGTGTCCGAACGCCTCACCCACCGTGCTAGTAGTCGTTCGGCACCACTGATTCATCACTACGAAGAAGATGAGAGGGCCCCAACGTGCTTGAAGCTTACCGCCAACATGTCGAGGAACGCGCCGCAGAGGGCGTCCCGCCTAAGCCCCTGACCGCCGAGCAAGTCGCGGCCTTGATCGAATTACTCAAAGCGCCCCCGGCCGGTGAAGAGGAATTCATTCTCGACTTAATCACCAATCGCGTTCCTCCCGGTGTCGACGAAGCCGCCTACGTCAAAGCTGGCTTCTTGACGGCCATTGCCAAAGGGGAAGCGACCTCTCCGCTGATCGATAAAATTCACGCGGTCAAACTGCTGGGCACCATGCAGGGCGGCTACAACATCGCCACCCTGGTCGAGCTGCTGGACGATGCCGAGCTCGCCAAGGAGGCCGGCGAACAGCTCAAGCACACCCTGCTGATGTTCGATGCCTTCCACGACGTGGAAGAGCGCGCCAAGGCCGGCAACGCGGTGGCCAAGGACGTCATGCAGTCCTGGGCCGAGGCCGAGTGGTTCCTCTCCAAGCCGGCACTGGCCGAGAAGATCACCCTCACCGTCTTCAAGGTGCCGGGCGAGACCAACACCGACGACCTCTCCCCCGCGCCGGACGCCTGGTCGCGCCCCGATATTCCACTGCATGCCAACGCCATGCTCAAGAACGAGCGCGAAGGCATCGTGCCTGAAGTGCCCGGCACCACCGGCCCGCTGAAGCAGATCGAGGAAGTGAAGGCCAAGGGCTTCCCGGTCGCCTACGTGGGCGACGTGGTCGGCACTGGCTCCTCGCGCAAGTCGGCCACCAACTCCGTGCTGTGGTTCTTCGGCGACGACATCCCCTACGTGCCCAACAAGCGCGCCGGCGGTTTCTGCTTCGGCGGCAAGATCGCCCCGATCTTCTTCAACACCATGGAAGACGCCGGTGCCCTGCCCGTCGAGATGGATGTCTCCAAACTCGAGATGGGCGACGTGATCGACGTCTACCCCTATGAAGGCAAAGTGTGCAAGCACGGCACCGACGAGGTACTGACCACCTTCGAACTCAAGACCCAGGTGATCCTCGACGAGGTGCGCGCCGGTGGCCGTATCCCGCTGATCATCGGCCGTGGCCTGACCGGTAAAGCGCGCGAGTCGCTAGGCTTGGCGCCTTCAGACGTTTTCCGACTGCCCGATCAGCCGGCCGATACCGGCAAAGGCTTTACGCTAGCGCAGAAGATGGTGGGTAAGGCTTGCGGCATGGACGGCGTTCGTCCCGGCATGTACTGCGAACCGAAGATGACCACCGTAGGCTCCCAGGACACCACTGGCCCGATGACCCGCGACGAGCTGAAAGATCTTGCTTGTCTTGGTTTCCAAGCCGATCTGGTCATGCAGTCCTTCTGCCACACGGCGGCTTATCCGAAACCGGTTGACGTAGACACTCACCACACCCTGCCGGACTTCATCATGAACCGTGGTGGCGTCTCGCTGCGCCCCGGCGACGGCATCATCCACAGCTGGTTGAACCGCATGCTGCTGCCGGATACCGTGGGCACCGGCGGTGACTCGCACACCCGCTTCCCGCTGGGCATTTCGTTCCCTGCCGGTTCTGGCCTGGTGGCCTTCGCCGCTGCTACGGGCGTCATGCCGCTGGACATGCCGGAATCCGTTCTGGTGCGTTTCAAAGGCAAGCGCCAGCCGGGCGTCACCCTGCGCGACTTGGTTCACGCCATTCCGTTGTACGCCATCAAACAAGGCCTACTGACCGTCGAGAAATCCGGCAAGAAAAACGCCTTCTCTGGTCGCGTGCTGGAGATCGAAGGCCTGGAAGACCTCACCGTTGAGCAGGCATTTGAGCTTTCCGACGCGTCCGCTGAGCGTAGCGCCGCTGGCTGTACCATTACGCTGTCTGAAGAGAGCGTGACCGAGTACCTGAAATCCAACATCACGCTGCTGAAGTGGATGATTGCTAATGGCTACGGCGACGAGCGCACCATCAGCCGTCGTATCGAAGGCATGGAAGCGTGGCTGGCCAACCCGAGCCTAATGCGCGCCGACAAAGACGCCGAGTACGCCGAAGTCATCGAGATCGACCTCTCTGACATTAAAGAGCCGGTTCTTTGCGCCCCGAACGACCCGGATGACGCCCGCTTACTGTCTGATGTTGCCGGTGAGAAAATCGACGAGGTGTTTATCGGTTCGTGCATGACCAACATTGGTCACTTCCGCGCGGCAGGTAAATTGCTCGAAAAACAGCCTGCGGGCAGCCTGAAAACCCGCTTGTGGCTTGCGCCACCGACCAAAATGGATCAGCACCAGCTGACCGAAGAGGGTTACTACGGCATCTATGGCCGTGCAGGCGCCCGCATGGAAATGCCGGGATGTTCACTGTGTATGGGTAACCAGGCACGCGTTGCAGCGAAGAGCACTGTGGTGTCCACGTCTACACGTAACTTCCCGAACCGTCTGGGCGATGGTGCAAATGTTTACCTCGCCTCGGCAGAGCTAGCAGCGGTTGCTGCTGTAGAAGGTCGTCTGCCGACCGTTGATGAGTATCAGCGTTACATGGGTGAGTTTGACGCCATGGCAGGCGAGATCTATCGCTACATGAACTTCCACGAAATCGAGGAGTATCAAAAAATCGCCTCGAACGTGATTCCGGTAGCCCAAGAGGCTTAATCGCCAGTGGCACCGACCCATCGCCGATGCTCGCAACATCGCAGCCTGGGTAATCCCTCGCTGAGCCGATGACAGAGCGCCCCTTCCTATTGAGGTTGGGGCGTTTTTTTATGACGCTGTGAACATAGCGCTGTAACCATAGGAGTAACTCATGACAACGACAACCCAAATGGTCACCCCCGATCTATGCGACGCTTACCCCGACGTAGAGGTGCTAGAGCCCCTCTTTGCTAACTTCGGCGGTGTCGACAGCTTTTATGGCCCAATTCGCACGGTAAAGTGCTTCGAAGATAACTCAATGGTCAAACAGGCTGTAGCGGAGCCTGGCGAAGGTGCCGTACTGGTTGTGGATGCCGGTGGCTCTCATCGCTGCGCGATGTTAGGCGATATGCTGGCAGAGCAGGCAGCGCAAAATGGTTGGGCAGGCGTATTGATGTACGGTTGCGTGAGAGATGTCGACATTTTGGCCACGCTTCCTTTAGGCGTGCAGGCACTCGGCAGCCACCCGCGTAAAAGCGAAAAGCGCGGCGAAGGCCAGCGGGATATCGCCGTAACGTTTGCGGGCGTTACTTTAAGAGTTGGCCAGTGGCTGTATGCTGATAATAACGGCATTATCATCGCCGAGCAGCCCTTAAAGCTCTCCTAATCCCGCTTGTCAAGGGTGGCAGTTAGTGCCACCCTGATGCTTCACTCTGACACTTTTGTGACTATGCAGCCGCTCACTCAATTAGGCAACGCCCTTCTTCGCACTCTCCGAGATCACCTCCGTCCGCTCATAGCTTATCACTTGCTGTTTACCCTACTGGCCTCTGCCTTATTGGTACCGGCCGTTGCCTGGGTATCGCAACGCTTTTTGGCACAGCTAAACCGCACGGTGGTCACCACGGATGCACTCTTAGCGCTGCTCTTCAGCCCATTAGGGCTATTGGTCATGCTGGTGGGCCTTGGCTTTACGTTTTTACTCATTTACTGGCAGCAGGCTGGCATGTTGCAAGTGGCTGTCCGGCCAAAAGATAACCATTACCGGCTAGCGTTCGAGGCGCTCTGGTTGAGCACACGACGGCTTCCCGCTCTGGCGGTGCTGGTGATTCTCCAGGTCGGGGCTCACCTATTGCTGCTTGCCCCTTTTATGATGGCGCTTACCTGGCTATACGATCTATGGCTTAGCGGTGTCGACCCCTACTATTTGCAGCGCATTCGCCCTCCTGTGCTGTGGTACTTTTTAGCTTGCGCGACACCGTTGGTGGTTATCTGGATGATCTTAGCAGCGTGGCTGTATCTGCGCTGGCTGCTGGCACTGCCACTAGTGTCGCTGGAATCTTGCTCACCGTATCAAGCACTCACGCGAAGCGTTTATTTAACACGTGGCTGGCACCGCTCTATTGGAGTGGCTGTGCTCACCCTGCTACTGATCATTATTAGCTTACCCATTATTACCACATGGCTGTTTGACACGCTGGTCACGCCCTTATTGTGGTGGCTACCAGAGCACAACACGGTGCTGATTCCAGCGATGCTGGCCTATTTAACCGGCTATGTGCTGGTAACACTCACCATCACTTTCCTCGGTATTGCTACTAACGCTCTGCTGTCCGCCTGCCTCTACTTACAGCTGGCCCATCACGAACCACGCCCTGCGCCGCCTTCCCACGATGCCCACCCTGGACGCATGGCATGGGCGATTGAACTTAGCGTGCTGCTGCTCGCAGGGCTACAGGCGTGGTGGATTCTTAACAGTTTTGAGATTCGCGATAACGTGGCCATCATCGCCCATCGCGGAAGCTCCATGGTGGCACCGGAAAACACCCTTGCTGCCGTGTCTCAAGCGCTGGAGGATGGCGCTGACGCCGTAGAGCTGGATGTTCGCCTGAGTGCCGATAATCAGGTCATGCTCTATCACGACCGAACGCTCGCCCGCCTCACCAGTGATCCTCGAGAATTTGGCGACCTCACCCGTAGCGAACTCAGCGAGTTTGATGTGGGTAGTTGGTTTGGCGACGCCTTTCAAGGGGAGCGCATAGCGGGGCTGGATGAAGCGTTGGCCGCCGTCCGCGGGCGCGCATCGCTGATGATCGATATGAAAGCCTACCGGGACAAGAAGAGAGGCTGGCACAAGCAGTCATCGATGCACTGGGGCAGGAAAGCGACATACGCTATCGCTGCTGGGCCACCCAGCACGAAGCACTAACAGCCGTGACGGCCTGCGGCTTTCCTAACGCACTGATGGATATGCGTCTGGCGACCACGTCGCCTGCACTGGTGCGCTACATCAAGCAACAGGCCCCGGGGCTGCGTGTTACTCTGCTAGCACAGCTCATTCTTCCAGGCACCCTAGACCGACGCCAATTTGATGCATTAGGCCTGCGGCATAACCGCATTAGCGCCCAAGAGGTGCGCCTGGCGGCGCTTTTCGGTTACGAGATTCATGCCTGGACGGTCAACGATCGGGCGCGCATGTCGGCGCTGATAGACCTCGGCGTTGATGCCATCATTACCGATTATCCTGATCGCTTGCACGCCTTAACAGAAGACCGCCGTGCGCTAAGCGACGGCGGTCTTATGCTGGTCAAGCTACGCAACTGGTTACGTCAGTAACAGTCGGGGCGTCGTTTACTCACCCATCACGACGCCTTCCCGACGCGGGTCGGCACCACCAAACAGTGTGCCATCCTCCAATCGCCGAATCGCCTGAAGGCCGCTCGTGAGCTCACGTTCGCTCACGTTGTGACCCCGCTCACGCAGCGATTCGATGATCTCTTCAGGGAAGCGACCCTCCTCTAAGTAAACATCACCACCCAACGTAATCGCATGGGGAAGACTCAGCGCTTCCTGAGCGTTCAACCCCCAATCGCGCATCGCTGCCAATGTCCGAGCAGTATAGTGGATGATCGCGGCGCCACCAGGGGAGCCGAGGCTCGCCACCAACGCACCGGTTTCCTGATCAAATACCAAGGTGGGGCTCATACTAGAGCGTGGCCGCTTACCAGGCTCCACTCGGTTAGCCACCGGCTGCCCGTCCACCTCAGGAGTAAAAGAGAAATCCGTCAGCTCGTTATTCAATAAATAGCCGCCAGGCAGGTCAGTGCCGCCATCTGCCAGAATACGTGAACCAAAGGCTTGCTCAATGGTGGTCGTCATCGCAATCGCATTGCCATCGGCATCCACAATGCTGATATGGCTGGTGCCATACTCAGGTTGCTCGGGCTGGCTGGCAAAGCTAACGGTCAATTCACCTGGATTGCCCGGTTCGGCGCTCTCACCCATGCTCTCTTCACCGATTAGCTCGCTGCGTTTACCAAGGTAGTCAGGCGCTAGCATGAGCGACCAGTCACCGCCCGGTGCCTCGACAAAGTCAGGGTCAGCGATGTAGCGGCCCCGGTCAGCAAACGCCAGCCGCGAGGCTTCTAGAAATTGATGCAGCCAGCCACTACTGGTCACGCCATTTTCCAGCGGCGCCTCCAACAGCGGTTGCTGGTCCAGCATACCGAGAATTTGCATGATCGTTAGATGGCCAGAAGAGGGAGGAGGAAACCCGCACACTTCCCACTGCTGCCAGGGGGTGCATAGCGGCTCACGCTCAAGAGATTGGTAACCACTGATGTCATCAAGCGAGATCTTACCGGGTCGAACCGGATGCGACTGCACCTGCTCAACGAGATCCTCCGCGACCTCACCTTCATAAAAGGCAGCGCTGCCCTCTTCTGCAATGCGACGCAAAATAGCGGCTAAGGCAGGATTTTTTAGTGTGGTGCCCACTTCCAGGGGCTCTCCATCGGCGGAGTAATAAAACGCTTGAGCCAGGTCGTTTTCGCGCAGATATTCGTCATTAGCCAGGCTGGTGTGCAGCCGCTGGCTCACCGCGAACCCCTCTTCCGCCAGTGTAATCGCGGGGGTAAAGAGTTCTTGCCAAGCCAACTGGCCGTGCTCAGCATGGGCCTGTTCCAACATACGCAAGGTACCGGGCACGCCCACCGACAACCCGCTGGCGACCGCTTCCATAAAAGGCAGCGGCTCGCCATCTTCCATAAAGAGCTCGCCGGTTACGGCGGCAGGCGCCGTTTCACGGCCATCATAAGCCTGTACATCAGCACCATCAAAGTGCATCAAAAATGCGCCGCCACCAATCCCACTGGATTGCGGCTCCACCAGAGTTAATACCATTTGTACGGCGACCGCCGCATCAATGGCATTCCCCCCAGCCTTGAGCACCTGATAGCCCGCGTCGGTAGCCAGCGGGTTAGCCGCCGCCACCGCGAAGGAGTCTGCCGCCCATCCCGGCTTCTCCTCAAAGCCTGACCCTACTTCCGGTGTAATGGAGGGTGTTTCGTAACCAAACCCCCAACTCACCATTGGCGCCAGCAGTAAACCAGTGAGTGAGAGTGCCCTTTTTGGCAGCATAACCTTTCTCCTTAAACCGTGTCTCAGACGTGAATCACCAAGGCGTAACCGCCTTTTGAGCGCTCAAGCAATAGCGTAGCCTATAAAACGACTGCGCCCGGCACAATGGCCAGGCGCAAAATAGCAAGCACGCTAATCAAGCTGAAGGAGGCTAAGCAATAGTTTCCCCCGCCAACATGAACCACGTTTCCAGCACTGCATCGGGGTTGAGTGACACGGAGTCAATGCCCTGCTCCATCAACCACTTGGCAAGATCCGGGTGGTCCGAAGGGCCTTGGCCGCAGATCCCCACGTACTTACCTTTCTCTTTACAGGCCTTAATAGCCATGGCCAGCAGCTTTTTCACCGCGGGGTTACGTTCGTCAAACAAGTGCGCGACGATGCCCGAGTCTCGATCCAAACCCAGCGTTAACTGGGTAAGGTCATTCGAGCCAATGGAGAAGCCATCGAAATACTCGAGGAACTCGTCCGCCAATAGCGCGTTGGCAGGCAATTCACACATCATGATGACCTTCAAACCATCAGGGTGCTCATCACCGCCACGCTGCAAACCGTTAGCCGCTAGCAGATCGACTACTTCACGCGCTTCATCCGTGGTGCGCACAAACGGCACCATGATTTCGACGTTGGTCAGCCCCATGTCGTCACGCACACGTTTCAGCGCGCGACATTCGAGCTCGAAACAAGGACGAAATGCCTCGGAGATATAGCGAGAAGCCCCACGGAAACCCAGCATAGGGTTCTCTTCACCGGGCTCGTAGAGTTTGCCGCCTATCAGGTTTTCATACTCGTTGGACTTAAAATCCGACAACCGAACGATCACGCGCTGCGGATGAAAAGCAGCAGCTAGCGTGGAAATTCCCTCCACCAGCTTATCGACGTAGAAGCTCACCGGATCGGCGTAACCAGCAGTACGTAGATCGATCACCTGCTGTAGATCAGCAGGCAGCGTATCGTACTCAAGCAGCGCTTTCGGGTGCACACCAATCATGCGATTGATGATGAATTCAAGACGCGCCAAGCCAACGCCTGCATGGGGCAAACTAGCGAAACCGAAAGCGCGATCCGGGTTGCCCACGTTCATCATAATTTTAAACGGAATCTCCGGCATGGAATCAACGCTGGACACGTTGCAGTCAAAAGCCAGCAACCCTTCATAAACGTGGCCGGTATCCCCTTCCGCACACGAAACCGTAACGTCAATGCCTTCTTGTAGCTGCGTGGTCGCATCGCCACAGCCAACCACCGCAGGAATGCCCAATTCCCGGGCAATAATCGCCGCGTGGCAGGTACGCCCACCACGGTTAGTCACGATTGCCGAGGCGCGCTTCATGATGGGCTCCCAATCTGGGTCCGTCATGTCGGTGACCAAGATGTCGCCTTCTTGAATTTTGTCCATCTCGTCTGGGCTGAGGACAATCTTAACTGCCCCGCTGCCGATACGCTGGCCAATGGCACGGCCAGTAATCAGCGTGCGCCCTTTCTCACGCAGTTGGAAGCGCTCAAGCTTACCGCCCTCCTGCTGTGACACGACGGTTTCAGGACGCGCTTGAACGATATAGAGCTTGCCGTCATCGCCATCCAATGCCCACTCAATATCCATCGGGCGCTGGTAGTGTTGCTCAATGGTCACTGCTTGACGAGCAAGATCCATCACCTGCTCATCGTTGATGCAGAAGCGGCCACGGTCTTTGAAAGGCACGTCAACGGTTTCAACAGATTTACCGGCGCTGGCATCTTGGCCGTAAACCATCTTGATCAACTTGGACCCTAACGTGCGGCGCAGAACGGCCGGGCGGCCAGCAGCCAGGGTGGGCTTGTGAACATAGAACTCGTCAGGATTGACGGCTCCCTGCACCACGGTTTCGCCCAGCCCCCAAGAGGCCGTGACAAAAACGGCATCACGGTAGCCAGATTCGGTATCCAGGGTAAACATAACGCCTGATGCGCCGGTTTCAGAGCGCACCATCTTTTGAACGCCCGCTGACAGCGCAACATTCTCGTGGGCGTAGCCACGATGCACACGGTAGGAGATGGCGCGATCGTTAAACAGCGAGGCAAACACTTCATGCACCGCATGTTTGATATTGGCAAAACCTTCAATGTTCAAGAAGGTTTCCTGCTGCCCAGCGAAGGAGGCATCGGGAAGGTCTTCCGCCGTGGCGGAGCTGCGCACGGCTACTTTGAGGCTTGGATGTTGCGTTTGGAGCTGTTCGTAGGCATCGCGAAGCGCGGCTTCAAAGCCAGGCGGCAGCGGTGTATCAATGATCCACTGACGAATCGTTTTTCCTGCCTCAGCCAGTGCTTTGACATCATCGACATCTAAACGAGCAAGCTTGTCATTAATGCGGTCGTTCAGACCTTCGTGAGAGAGAAACTCGCGGTATGCGTGAGCAGTGGTCGCGAAGCCGCCTGGCACCGTGACGCCTACACCCGATAAATTGGAAATCATTTCGCCAAGCGAAGCGTTTTTACCACCCACGCGTTCGACGTCTGCCATACCTAGCTGATCGAACCACAGAATGTACTCTTCCACGCAACCCCCTCGCTTTTAGACTTCGTTACGACCCGTTGGGACGACACTAATAGACGTTGTCACCCTAGCACTGCGGCAGCGTATTCGCCATTGGTCTAACAGCGAAGGGAGTGGAGGATTTTTACAACAAATACACAAAATTAGCGTTTTATGTAGTATCGACTAGGCGTTGTGCTCATCGTTTGCACAGCACACAATAGCTTATCTATGAACATGGCAGACTGGCGGATCAGGTTATGAAACGAACAGCTTTCTTTATTTCGGATGGCACCGGCATCACCGCAGAAAGCTTAGGGCGCAGTCTCTTAGCGCAGTTCAGTGATGTGGAGATCAATATGCTGACTAAACCGTATATTGATACGGTTGAAAAAGCACAGGCACTGGCACAGATTATCGAATCGACCGCCGTACGCGATGGCTGTAGACCGATTATCATTGATACGATTGTGGATCAACAGATTCGTAACGTTATCCGCCAAGCGTCGGGGTTTAAGGTCGATATTTTTTCGACGTTTCTAGAACCCCTTGAGCAGGAGCTGGAAACGCACTCTTCCTACAGCGTCGGCAGAACACACTCCATCGGTAGCGACGACGTATATATGGATCGCATCCACTCGGTTCACTTTGCACTCGATAACGACGATGGAGCACGCACCCACCAATACGACAAAGCCGATATTATTCTAGTGGGGGTTTCCCGCTGTGGTAAAACGCCGACCTCACTCTACTTGGCGCTGCAGTTCGGCATTCGCGCCGCGAACTATCCGCTCACCGAAGATGACCTGGATGAAGATGGCAGCTTGAAGCTACCCAAAGCGCTGGCACCTCATCGGCACAAGCTGTTTGGCCTTACCATTGATGCACGCCGACTCTCGGCCATTCGTAATGAACGCCGCCCCAATAGCCGCTATAGCTCGATGGATCAGTGCTTACAAGAAGTAGAGCAGGCAGAATCGCTGTACCGGGCAATGCATATTCCGTTTATTGATACGACGCGATTTTCAATAGAAGAGATCTCTACGCGCATGATTGCGGAAACCGGCCTAGCGAGGCGGTTCTCACCCCGCTAGGATTGCGCTAGCTTACATGCCCTTGGGAGCAAAAATTCCAGGGGCATTACGCCAGTAGCCTTTGTAGTCCATACCAAAACCAAACACGTAACGGTCGGCCACTTCTAGGCTGCAGTAATCTGCTTTTAATCCCGGAACGGCTTTGCGGTCGTGCTGCTTGTCGACCAACACTGCGGTAGTCACACTGGCCGCCTGGGCTTCTTTGCAGTATTCCAGAATGGCCGCTAGGGTTGCGCCTTCATCGAGGATGTCGTCAACAATCACTACATGTCGGCCCGCCATGGGAATTTCAGGCGATACGCGCCAGAAAAGCTCACCGCCGCGCAGCTCGTTGCGGTAACGGGTCGCATGTAAATAGTCCACTTCCAGCGGAAAACCAAGACGCGTCAGCAGATGCCCCGTGGTAATGAGCCCGCCATTCATAACGCAGTAAAACACCGGTAGCTTGTCGCCCAAGTCTCGCGTGATCTCTTCCGCCATGCGATCCAACGCTCGCTCAACCTGCTCTTGTGAAATCAGGCAGTCGGCGTTATCCATCAACTCACGCATAGAATCTAACGATTCAAGCGCTTCTTTATCCAACTTGGACATGCTACTTCTCCAAAAACATCTAATAAGAAAACGGTATAAAAATGGAATTAATTCGCTAGCGCTTCGAGCTTGGCATGCGTGCGGCGCCAACGGCCGAGTGCAGCCAGTGCATCCAGTTCAGGCCTAGCACGGCCGTAACGCAGCTTGGCAGGCCGTTTATTCAGCACCCCTTGGCAGGCCCCTAGTACCTCAATGGCTGCCGCTCGGTCATTGCAGATCAGCAACATATCGCAGCCAGCGGCCAGCGCCGCTTTGGCACGCTCAGCCGGGCCGCCTGCCTCATGCGCCCCCGTCATGCTTAAATCATCGGAAAAAATACACCCTTTGAACCCCAATGATTCACGCAGCATGCCTAACCAGTTGGGTGAGAACCCTGCAGGGCGAGTATCAAACGCTGAATAAGTCACGTGGGCAGGCATGACACCGTTCAACACACCCGCTAACTCGCGAAACGGCACGAGGTCTCGGGCTTTCAGCTCGGCCAGGGGTCGCTCATCCACTGGCAGCGCAATATGGGAATCCGCCGCCACTCCGCCATGGCCAGGAAAATGCTTACCAACTGCCGCCATGCCAGCTTCATGCAAGCCTTCGATAAAGGCGCGCCCTAGTTGGGCGACATGCTCTGGATCGCTGCTGAAACTACGGTCGCCAATGACGCTGGAGATACCGCTCTCAACATCCAACACTGGCGCAAAACTCATATCCAACCCACAGGCGGCCATTTCCATCCCCAGCAGCCAGCCTGTGTCTTTGGCTAAGGTGAGCCCTGCTACTGGGTCGCTGGCATACAGATCGCCAATTCGCGCCATGGCGGGCAGCTTGGTCACCCCTTTTTTGATCCGCTGGACTCGACCGCCCTCTTGGTCAATACCTAGCAGTAGATCACCACGCACACGACGAATACTGCTGCAGAGCTGCCGCACTTGGTACGCATCTTCGACATTACGGGCGAACAGGATAACGCCGCCCACCGCAGGGTCTTTTAGCAATGTCTTTTCAGCGTTGGATAACTGCGGCCCTTCTAGGTCAAGCATGACCGGGCCAATGGGTTGCGTCATGGGGAGGATCCGACAAAAAGGGCGCCATTTTAGACTAACCGCTTAGCGTGTCAAAATTCTGGCAGGACGCCCGGAAGTGGGCTTAATGCAACCAAACCGGCGTACCGGGTTGGGCGTGTGCAAACAGGTAGTGTAAATCGTGATTTCGCAGGCGGATGCAGCCGTGAGAGGCAGCCACACCCATCGGTTGTTCTTCAGGCGTGCCGTGCAAATAAATGTAGCGCCGCTGGGAGTCCACGTCAGCGCCGCGGTTAACGCCGCGCTCCAGCCCGCAGAGCCACATAATGCGCGTTAGAATCCAGTCTCGCTCAGGGTAATTGGTCGCCAATTCAGGCGAAAATACTTCGCCAGTCCATCGGCGACCACGAAATACCGCATTATCAGGCAAGTCCTTGCCGATAGACGCACGGACATAGTGCCAGCCCAGCGGTGTTTGGCCGCTACCCTCTTGCTGCCCTACGCCAGCAACCCCAGTGGAGATCGCGCACTCATAGTTCACTTCCTTTCCCTGCCACCAGCGCAACCGCTGCCGCTGGGTGTCAATCTCCACCCAACCAGATTGGGAAGGCGGTAATTCAGCTAGCCTGGGCGTTGCCATGGTTTCCCTCTTCAACCGCAGCCGGTAGCGGCGCGTTCATCGCAGCAACAACGACTGGACGTAGCCGCCGCACAAGGTCACGCACCGTCACCTGCTCTTGATAATCCTTTGCAGCAATATCACGCAGGGCATCCAGTCCTGAGAGCGTAAATATCACTGTGCCTAGCATAAAGTGTAGCCGCCAAAAGCGCTCGGCGTCCGGCAGCTCAGGCGTGGCTTTACGCACCAGCTCGGTAAAACGGGTAAATACATCGCCATACTGCTGCTGAATATAGCGACGCAGATGCCCTTGCGCCTGACTGTAGGCTAACCCTAGTAGCCGCATAAATACCTTCAGGCTATTACGTTCGGCGGGCACTGCCAGTACCGTAGTGGCCATGGTCTCTAACAGCACTTCTAGAGGAATAGGCTGGCCTTGATAGTGAGCTTCTAGCTCGTCCAGTGCGGTGTGAAAACGCTCTGAAAATGGATCGAGATAGCGGGAAAACACCGCTTGAATTAGCGCTTTTTTGGAACCAAAGTGGTAGTTCACGGCCGCCAAATTAACCCGGGCCTTGCTGGTGATATTACGCAGCGACGTCTCGGCAAAGCCTCGCTCTGCAAACAGTACCTCTGCAGTATCTAAAATACGCGTTACCGTATCCGATTGGGCCATAGCGCCCTCCAAAAAACAGGTGTTTTAAACATAGCTGAATACTATGTCATAACCCCTGCTGGCTCAATCTCTTATCCAAAGGGTAGTAAGCGTTAACTAAACACTTAACGACTGTCTCGGTTGGGTGTAACTCGTCATGTACTGGACAGAGCAACATACTGTATACTTAAACACATACTGATTAAGCCGACATGTAGCTACTGTCTTTTCACTGTTTTGGAGTTTGGTATGTCGCGTCCACTCACAGCACGTCAGCAGCACGTATTTGATTTTATTGTTAAGACCATGGGTGAGCTTGGCTACCCCCCTACCCGCGCCGAAATTGCCAAAGCGCTGGGATTCCGCTCGCCTAACGCAGCAGAAGAGCATTTGCGTGCGCTCGAGCGCAAAGGCGCTATTCGTATAATTCGCAATACATCACGAGGCATCCGCTTACCTAACCAGGAGCCGCAGGAGCTTACTGAAACGCCAGCGGCTGCAGCACCTGCTACTAATGAGCCGCTGCCCAATGGGCTTCCTGTGATTGGTGAGGTCGCCGCTGGCAGCCCTATCCTTGCGGCTGAACATATTGACCGTTACTGCCCGCTGCCCGCTGAGTACTTCACGCCTAAAGCAGATTACCTGCTACGGGTGCGCGGCCTATCCATGAAAGATGTAGGCATTCTTGAAGGCGACCTTCTGGCCGTGCATCGCACTGACCGCGTTCGCGATGGGCAAATTGTCGTGGCACGACTAGAAGACGAAGTAACAGTCAAGCGTTTTAAACGCCAAGGGCATCAAGTAACACTGATTGCCGAGAACGCAGATTTCGCACCAATTGAGATCGACCTACGCACTCAGCAGCTTGATATTGAAGGCGTGGGTGTTGGTGTTATTCGCGGTGGTAATGGGCAAGCGCTTGGCTAGTTGCCCAACCTGTAAGGCAGGCTACTGCAAGTCGATATAGCGGTGGTCATTAAAGGTGGCCACCCAGCTTGGGTGGTACACTAGTAAAATACTCAGCAGCATACCGGTTATAAATGCCTCTGACGGCATCAGTAACGGTAAAAAGCGGGCATACTCTTGGGCGAGATAGACGGCCTCGGGATCAGTGCCCGCTACGATAATCAGCGCAACAGCAGATAGCCCTCCCCCTAAGGTCGCCAAGGCCGTTCCAAAAAAGCCACAAGCAAATAAAAACACCATCAAATTATCAGGCAACCGACGGTCAACGATTCGCCATACAAAACCGGTCACGGTCGCAGGCACAATACCTGTCACCAGCATATTTGCCCCCATTAGCGACCAATCGTTTCTGCCAATAGCTACCATGGCGACATTAATCATCACGTTGCTGATCAACGCCAGCGGCATTTTAAAGACTAGCGTCATCAGCACCGTAAACACCAAGTGAAGCGTTAACCAGTCCACCGCTTGCGCACGCAATTGCCACATCAACATGACGGCCAACGTAGCTGCCATCCAGCGGTGCTGAAGCGCTGTATCCTCAAGTAGTGGCCGCCAGGGGCGCAGGCATAAGCACCAGACGATGACACCCAACGATAAAAGCCACGTCATCACGAGTGCCCACGGTGCCAATACGCTTTGTGCAAACGACATAGCGCCCCCCTTCTGCCGATTAGCTAAAAACGACCGTTTTGTTGCCGTGAATTAGCACGCGATCTTCTAGGTGCCAACGCAGCCCCCGCGCCAATACCGCTTTTTCCACATCGCGACCAAAACGTACCAAATCAGTAGGCGTGTGACAGTGGCTGACCCGGTGAATGTCCTGCTCAATTATGGGGCCTGCATCCAGCTCTTCTGTCACATAGTGGCAAGTTGCCCCAATCAGTTTCACGCCCCGCTCATAGGCTTGATGATACGGCTTGGCACCCGCAAAGGAAGGCAAGAAGCTGTGATGAATGTTAATCACGCGCCCTGCATACCGTTCACAAAGCGAAGGTGGCAGAATTTGCATATAGCGTGCCAGCACTATGCAGTCAGCGCGGGCAGCATCAATCTGCTCCTGCACCTGTTCAAAAGCCTTTTGTTTATTAGCCGGGTCAACTGGTACATGATGATAAGGGATGCCATACCATTCAGTCAGCGAGCGCATATCATCGTGATTAGAGATAACGCCGACAATATCGCAATCCAACTCACCTGCCTGCCAGCGGTAGAGAAGGTCCACCAAGCAGTGGGATTCCCGAGACACCATCAACACCACACGGCGGCGCTTTTGGGTATCCACCAGCGACCACTGCATATCAAATTCAGCCGCCACCGGCTCAAACGACGTGCGCAGTGCTTCCGCCGACATACCCAGAGAATCCGCCAGAATCTCGTAACGCATAAAAAAGCGGCCAGTCTCTAAGTCAGAGTGCTGGCTGGCTTCGGTAATTGAGCCGCCTTGTTGAGCAATAAAACTTGAGACACGCGCCACGATGCCCACTTGATCTGGGCAGGAAACAACTAAACGATAGTAATGAGACATAACAAACACTCTTAACGTATTTAACGGCACGCTCGCCAAGCACCTGCCTACCAGCAGGTAAACCACATTAGCGGCGGTAGTGTACCGTAAGCACGATGAGGAAGCACCGTGGTCAGGTGCCGCGATGATTGTTACCCGCCCCCCGCTTCCCGTATAGTTAAGGAATTACTTTCTAGGCTTTTCATAACTGATGCATCCATCCCGCGTTCAACTTCGTCCCCGTCGTCGCCCGCCCCTGCGCCTACTCCCGCTAGGTGGATGTGGTGAAATTGGAATGAATCTTACGCTGTATGGATACGACGACCAGTGGATCGCCGTAGATTGCGGCATGATGATTCGCCAAGACCTGCCCAACTCGCCGCTGCAAGTACCTAATACCGATACCCTAGAGGCACTGAAGATCACACCTAAGGCGCTGTTTATCACCCATGGTCATGAAGATCATATTGGTGCGGTGGCGTGGCTATGGCCCAAATGGGGTTGCCCTATCTTTGCCACTCCTCTCGCAGCAGGGCTATTGCGTTACAAATTCGCCGAACACCAGCTCAGCAGCGCCTCCATTGAAGTGATTGAACCAGGCGATGCGGTGGAGAGCGGGCCATTTACACTGCGCTACTTGAGTGTTACCCACTCCATCCCCGAAAGCTGCTCCATCATGATGCAGGCGGGTGATTACCGCATACTGCACACCGGCGACTGGAAACTCGACCCCAACCCACTGATTGGCGCCCCCGTGAACGCTGCCCAGTTTAGAGCACTGGCGCCGGTGGATCTTCTGGTAGGTGACTCGACCAATGCGCCAATGCCAGGGCAGTCGGGCAGCGAGGGGGATGTTGCCAAGGCGCTTTCCACCACATTGAAAGCGTGTAAAGGCCGCGTGGTAGTGTCCTGTTTTGCTAGCAACCTAGCGCGCGTACTGGCCATTGGCTTAGCGGCCCAAGCGTGTGGCCGTCGCGTTAGTTTGATGGGCCGCTCAATGGAGCGCATGGTCAGTGTTGCTAGAGGCCTTGGTTATCTGGATAACTTCCCCCCCCTGGTGCCACCCCATGATTTGGGCTATCTACCACCGGAGGAGGTCGTGATTATTGCCACCGGTAGCCAAGGCGAGCCTCGCGCTGCCTTGCAGCGTTTAGCGCAGCGTCGACACCCCTTTGTGGACTTGGAACCCGGCGATAGCGTGATTTTTTCCGCCAAAACAATTCCAGGCAATGAGCGCCCTATCGAGCAGCTTAAAAAACGTTTACTGCAACTCGGTGTCACGCTGTTCGACGAAATGAACCACCCCGAGCTTCATGCCACCGGCCACCCCGCTCAGGAAGAGCTGAAAAAGCTCTACCAGTGGGTGAGGCCCAAAATGCTACTGCCGGTACATGGTGAAGCGCGCCATCAGGAGGCGCACCAAGCGCTTGCTGAGGAGCTAGGTATCAGAGCGCCGCTAGCACCGGTGAATGGCGATATGAT
Source organism: Halomonas sp. KX33721 (assembly GCF_001596805.1). NCBI lineage: Bacteria > Pseudomonadati > Pseudomonadota > Gammaproteobacteria > Oceanospirillales > Halomonadaceae > Halomonas > Halomonas sp. KX33721. The sequence goes on from NZ_LVIA01000032.1 coordinate 44,721, forward strand.
CGTGCTTGACCACCAAGGGCTGCGCTGCGAAACGCGCTACCCACAGCCGCCTTGCATTGTTAACCAAAATAGCGTCGTGCCTCACCCTGGCCTTGAGAGCAGCCATCCCACTGCCCGTCGTGGCAGTCTGTTTCTAGCGCTACCGGTAGCAGCAACAGAAACGGGATGGTGTCGTATTGGTCGTCTGATGCTTGACGCCAACGGCGCAAGCCCTATGGATGAAGATAGCTTCAGCGAGTGGCTGGATGAGCAGCTAGAAGAGATTGAGGCAGACACCTTGGCTGATTTGCGCCATGCGCTGCAGCCAAGGCTGGTGCACTGGCTGGCTAACCACTTGCAACATATGCCAGACGTGCACCTGCAGATCATGGCCGCTGAAATGCCGACCATCGAAGAGTTAAACGACGAGCCTTAAACACAGGTGTTACCAGCGTTCAGCATCCTGCTGATCGGTGTGGCGCTCTTTAACCCAGTACGCCCCCTGCTTGGAGTGCTCTTTCTTCCAAAACGGCGCCTGGGTTTTTAAATAATCCATAATGAAATCGCAGGCCTCAAACGCATCGCGGCGGTGCGCGCTTGCCACCAGCACTCTAACGATAGGGTCGCCCGGGGATAAGTCGCCCACCCGATGAATAACACGCACCGCCTGCAGCGCCCAGCGCTGCCAGGCTTGCTCAGCAATTTGCGTTAAGGTGCGCTCAGTCATTCCTGGATAGTGCTCAAGGGTTAACCCCGTTACGTCGGGCGTCTCGTTAAAATCTCGCACTAACCCGGTGAACGTCACAATCGCACCAATGTCGGTGCGCTGGCGCAGCGCGCTCTCATAGCCGTACGCCATTGAAAACGGAGCGGACTGCACTTCTACCGCGATGTCTGGCAATGTCGGCTCGCTAACAGACACGGCTTAGCCTCCCGTTACCGGTGGAAAAAAGGCCACTTCGTCATCATCAGTGATACGAGCGCTATCATTTGCCATCACTTGGTTAATGGCACATAGAGTGCGCTGATCAGCCAGCACGGAAAAGCGTGCATCCTGGGCGCTAAGCGCAGCTTTTAGCCCGGCCACATCGCGACTTGGCAGCTTATCAAGCCCAATGGCCAGATCGCTCTCACCGACCCGCTCACGCAGCTCTGCCAAAAACTTGACGCGCACACAGGGCGAGGCACAGCGCTCACCTAAGCTTACCTCTCCCACTGCGCCTTCACCGGTGACAATGGGCGTGACCATCTCACGCTCCCGCTGATAGTCACCACGCAATCCGCCTCGCTTGCTGTCGAGCTGCACAGCTTCAATGCGCATCTCTTTATCAACGGCTTTACACATATCGTAAAGCGTCAGGCAAGCAACCGAAACGGCCGTCAACGCTTCCATCTCGACGCCCGTGCGCCCGTTCAAGCGACACATGGCCGATACATTCACCCAGCCATTTGCATGGTCAATATCGAAATCCACCGCTACTTTGGAGAGCGCCAGCGAGTGGCAGAGCGGAATCAGTTCATGAGTTCGCTTCGCTGCTTGAATACCCGCAATACGCGCTGTTGCGAGTACATCCCCTTTGGGCAGCGCCCCATCGCTTAATAGCTGCAGAGTATTGGGCTGCATCACGATTCGCCCAGAGGCAACAGCCTCACGACGGGTCTCGCGCTTATCGCCGACATCAACCATATTCGCTTCGCCGTGCGCGTTCAGGTGGGTTAACTGCATGGTGTCACCTTTTCATCATCAAGCCAGAGTGCGGCGTTGTTGGTCGGCCCACTCACTTACCCAGCGAGCAATCTCTTCACAATTATTTAAAGCCAAGCGGGCCACCGATGGCCTAAGAGCCACCGGCGGCTCAGCAGTAAGCGCAGCCGCCTGCACCCACTCATCGCATAAAATAGCCGGATCGCCTATTCCGTCTCGGTAAAGCACCAGCTTGGGAATAGGCCATGCTTTGAAGCCTTCCACAATCACCAGATCAGGGTGATGCGGCGCCATTAGGGTAAGCAAATAGGCTAAATCAGGCTCCTTCTGCCCTGGCGTCTCCTGCATCAGTGCAAAACGTTGGCGCGATGCAATCAGCATAGGAGTGGCCCCGGCGCTACGCAGCTTGTAGCTGTCTTTACCCGGCTGATCCACATCAAACTGGTGGTGGGCATGTTTAATCACCGCTACCGAAAGGTCCTTTTCGCGCAGTAGAGGTAACAGCTGCTCTAGCAGCGTGGTTTTACCGGTCCCACTCCAGGCTGCCACCCCTAATACGGGAAACGAGCATCGTAGGGCATCACTCATAAGTCACCATTCGCGCCACGGGTTACTCATCCTCTTTTTCTGCGGGCAATAACCAGTTTAACGCAATGCCTACCAAAGCGGCTAAGCTAACGCCCTGCAAAGTGAATTGCCCGCCACCAAACTGCATACCACCGATACCAAACACCAAAATAAGTGACACCACCACTAGGTTACGCGCCGCAGTCAGCGACTGACCTGCGCGCACCAGGGTATTCATCCCCACTACGGCAATAGAGCCGAATAGCAGCGTCATAATCCCCCCCATGACCGGCCCGGGAATTGTCTGCAGCAGCGCCCCCAATTTGCCAACAAAGGCAAGGATGATGGCAATAACAGCAGCCACAATCATATATTTTGGATTGAATGCCTTGGTTAGCGTCACAGCACCGGTAACTTCTGAATAGGTCGTGTTAGGCGGCCCACCGAACAGGGCTGCTGCCGTCGTTGCCAAGCCATCGCCCAGTAACGTGCGGTGCAAGCCAGGTTTTTCAAGATAGTTTTTACGTGTCACCGAGCCAATCGCCACCATATCGCCAATATGCTCAACGGCGGGAGCGATGGCCACTGGAATCATAAACAGGATGGCCGCCCAGTGAAAACTCGGCGCGGTAAAGTTGGGAATAGAGAGCCAAGCCGCTTCACGCACCGGAGTAAAATCAACCACCCCCATAATCAGCGCCAACGCATACCCCGTTGCAATGCCGCCCATAATCGGCACTAAACGCAGCAGCCCACGGCCAAACACCGCGAGCAATAAGGTTACTAACAGACTGGCCATGGAGAGAAAAATAGCTTGCCCATAGCTAATATTATCGCTGGTTTCACCGGTTGCCATACTGACCGCGACTGGCGCTAGCGCTAAACCGATCACCATAATCACTGGGCCCACCACGACAGCAGGTAGCAAACGATGCAACCAGGCGGTGCCCTTCAAGCGCACCGCCTGGGAAATGGCAACATAGACAAGGCCCGCGGCCATCAGGCCGCCCAGCGTGGCAGAAACACCAAAACTGGCGATTGAGCCTTGAATAGGAGCAATAAATGCAAAGGAAGAAGCTAGAAACACCGGCACCGTTTGTTTGGTCACGCCATGAAACACCAACGTGCCAATCCCGGCGGTAAAGAGTGCCACGCTGGGGTCTAGCCCGGTTAATAGCGGAACCAACACAAGCGCACCAAAGGCCACGAACAGCATTTGCGCGCCGGTAAGCAGCATTTTAGGCCACGACTCTTGACCAGCACTGTTTGTCATCACACCACTCCTGGGGGTCGGTTATTAGTAACGGAGGCAAAAAAATGCCCCCAACGCGAAGCGTAAGGGGCCTTTTGAGGCGGAGCGCTTAACGCGTTCCGAAAATCTTATCGCCGGCATCTCCCAAGCCGGGGACGATGTAGCCATTCTCATCGAGTCGGTCATCCACCGACGCCGTGTAAATCTCTACATCAGGATAAGCATCTTGCACCCGTTTAATCCCTTCAGGGGCAGCAACTAAGACAATCACTTTCATATGTTCACAGCCACGCTCACGCAGCATATCCAACGTGGCCACCATCGAACCACCAGTCGCCAGCATCGGATCAATCACAATCGCCATGCGCTCTTCGATGTCGTTGGCGAATTTAGCGAAGTAAGGTACCGGTTGAAGCGTCTCTTCATCCCGGTAAAGGCCAACAACGCTTACCCGTGCGCTAGGGATTAAATCCGTTACGCCCTCCAACATGCCTAGCCCGGCACGCAGGATCGGCACGATAGTGACTTTCTTACCTTTCAAACGACGGGTCGCAATGGGCTCGCCGTTCCAGCCCTGAATCTCATGGTCTTCCAGCTCCAGACCTTTGGTTGCTTCATAGGTCAAAAGCTTAGCCACTTCACCTGCCAGTTCACGAAAGCTCTTAGTGCTCAAATCAGCTTCGCGCATCAATCCCAGCTTATGTTGAACAAGCGGATGGTTAATGGCGTAGACACTCATGGGGCTTCCTCACTGCAGGGGATTCAGGATAGCGACCTAGGTCGCATCGACATGCTTACAAAATTGCGCGCCATTCTACCCGCAACTGACCATCAGGTTAAGGGGTTTCGGGCAATTGCCACTCAATTGGCGTCCGCCCTTGCTCCTGCAAGAATTGATTCGCCCGTGAAAAGTGGTGATTACCAAAGAAACCACGGTGCGCCGACAGGGGCGACGGGTGTGGTGACTCAAGTACCAAATGGCGAGAGGTATCGATGAGCGCTTTTTTCTGGCGAGCATGGCTACCCCACAGCAAAAAAAACGCAGGACTCTGCATGCTGACTCACGGTTTCAATAGCCCGGTCGGTAAAATGCTCCCAACCTTTTCCCCGATGCGACGCGGCGTTGCCCTGCTCAACGGTAAGCGCTGTGTTCAGCAGCAGCACCCCCTGCTTCGCCCACGACTCTAAAAAGCCATGACGCACTGGGGTAAAACCGACATCGCTTGCCAACTCTTTGTAGATATTGACCAGCGACGGCGGCACTTGCACGCCCGGCTGTACCGAAAAACAGAGCCCATGGGCCTGATTAGGCCCGTGGTAAGGATCCTGCCCTAGAATTACCACTTTCACCGAGCAGAGCGGCGTTAATTCAAAGGCGCGAAACCAGTTTGAGGAGTGAGGGTAGATCACTTTCTTAGCCGCTTTCTCTGCGGCCAAAAATGCTTTCAGGGCGGACATATAGTCAGCCTGAAAATCCTGCCCCAGCCACTGGCTCCAGTCTTCGGGTAGCGGGTTAGCCATATTACTTTTTCATTTGGTCAGCGAGAGGCTCTACGTAGGCAATGCCCATATCCCAAGGAAACTGAATCCAGCACTGCTGAGCCACTTCGGTCAGGTATTGATCCACCAAAGGGCGACCCTCTGGCTTAGCGTAAATCGTGACAAAGTGCGCTTTTGGGAGCATTTCGCGTACGGCGCGTGCCGTTTTTCCCGTATCGACGAGGTCATCAACCAGCAGCCAGCCGTCACCGTCGTGATCCACCCCTTTCATAATATCCAGACCACCTTGATCCATATGGTCGTAACTTTTGATGCACACGGTATCAATCAAACGGATATTCAGTTCGCGAGCAATCAGCGCAGCCGGAATCAAGCCGCCGCGAGTAATCGCCACAATGCCCTTAAAATCACGTTCGATTAAAAGATGGCAAAGTTGGCGCACGTCGCGGTGAATTTGGTCCCAAGAGACGGTGAAATGTTGATGGTAGCGTTCGCTGCTCATGGGGAATTACTCGTCTTCGTTAAAGGAACAGACCGCGAATACGCTATAGCCCGCATCGCGAATTTTCTGAGAACCACCCAGCTCAGGCAGATCAATGATAGTGGCTGTTTCCACCACCTGCCCACCGCAGCGCTGAATCAAATTCGCGGCTGCCAGCATCGTGCCACCAGTGGCAATCAAGTCGTCCATTAACAGGATCCGGTCGCCTTCCTGGAACGCATCAGCATGCAGCTCTACTTCTGAATGACCATACTCCAGCGTGTAGGTTTCGCTGATAGTTTTAAACGGAAGCTTGCCTTTTTTACGCACCGGCACAAAGCTGCAGCCCAACTCATACGCCAGCGGCGCACCGATAATAAAGCCACGGGCGTCAATGGCCGCGATGGCATCCAAGTTCATCTCCTGGTAGCGGTGCACGAAGCTATCGATCAGCTTGCGAAAGGCAGCGCTGTTTTGCAGCAGCGGAGTGATGTCACGGAAGTTCACTCCTTGCTCTGGCCAGTCAGGAACCGTGCGAATAACGGACTTAATATAATCGCCGTAGATGCTCATCGCGTCTCTCATTGATTAGTCAAAATGCGGGCAGTTAGCCCAGGAACAGGAACTTTGCTGCAAACAGCAGCGCCAGCACGACCACTGCCGGATTCAGGTCGCTGAATCGACCTGACAGGGTCTTGATGGCAACGTAGCTGATAAAGCCCAGGGCAATACCCTCGGCAATCGAGAAGGTCAGCGGCATGGCCAGCGCAGCGATCAGCACCGGCGCGGCGTCTGTGGGGTCTTCCCAGTTGGCATGTGCAAGACTACCCGCCATCAGTACCGCTACATACAGTAGCGCACCCGCCGTTGCATAAGCCGGAATAGAACCTGCCAGCGGCGCGAAAAATAGGCTGATCAAGAACAGTACGCCCACCACAACGGCCGTTAAGCCAGTACGCCCACCAGATACAATACCTGCGGTTGATTCGATATAGCTGGTCGTGGTGGAGGTACCCAGCGCGGCGCCCGCCATCGAAGCGGTACTATCTGCCATCATGGCACGACCAATACGCGGCAGCTTGCCGTCTTCATCCAATAGTTTGCCACGGTGAGCAACACCTACCAGCGTACCGGACGTATCAAACAGATCGACAAACAAAAAAGCGAAGATAACGCTGAGCATGGCTACATCTAGCGCGCCCACCAGATCCATCGCCATGAACGTCGGTGCAATCGAAGGAGGCATCGACATAATGCCACCGTACTGATTGTGACCCAGCACCATGGCCAGCACGGTGACACCAATAATGCCGATCATAACGGCGCCAGTAACACGCAGGTAAGCCAATGCGGTAATCACGAAGAAGCCCAGCAGCGCGTAAAGCGGCGCAGGCTCTGATAGGTCACCAAGGGCAACAAAGGTTGCCGGGTTTGCCACGACAATACCGGCATTCTTCAGTGCAATCATTGCCAGGAAAAGGCCGATACCCGCCGCGATGCCCAAACGTAAAGAGAGCGGAATAGAATTAATGATCCATTCGCGAATTTTAAAAATACTCAGCAGGAAAAAGGTCAAACCAGAGAAGAAGACGGCCCCTAACGCCGCTTCCCAGGTGTAGCCCATACCCAACACCACGCCGTAGGTAAAGAAGGCATTCAACCCCATACCCGGCGCTTGAGCGATCGGATAATTGGCCCATAGGCCCATCACGAAACAGCCAATCGCCGCGGCCAAACAGGTGGCTACGAACACAGCGCCGTAATCCATTCCCGCTTCCGAGAGAATGCTTGGGTTAACGAAGATGATATACGCCATGGTAAGAAACGTTGTAATCCCGGCGATCACTTCCGTTTTTACATTGGTCTTCTGCTCTGTGAGCTTGAAGTAGTTGTCCAGTGATTTCATTTAGTTTTTATCCTTCGCGCTTACGCTGAATGCGTCCCTTGATGCGAGAAAAGCCGCACATACTACCGAAAGGCACCACGCGATGCGAGCACCTCAAGTGCGGCTAGCTAAGTTGAGGAGAAGCCTCACACCTAATTTATTAGCAAACTTCAGGCCATGAGCTAACCGATTGGTCAACAAAGAGCCAAGATTTTCCACTATTGGCGGCTCGCCAGAACCCGCTCCACCGTCTCAACAATCACTTGAGTCTGCGGGTCAATTTCAATATTGACCCAGTCATTCATCAAACGGCTACCTAACATCGTGCGTGACAATGTTTCAGGGATGAGATTAACACTGAACTCCACCCCTACCCCATCGGCAGATGGGCGTACATCGCCAACGGTGAGGCTGATACCGTCGACACCAATATAGCCTTTTTCAAACACAAACTTGGCCGCTTTATCAGGCAACGCAAACCAGAGCCGACGGTTATTAGGAGCCTCTTCAATAGCTACTACCTTCGCCATACAAATAATGTGGCCTGACATGGAGTGCCCGCCAATTTCATCCCCAAAACGAGCTGCGCGCTCTATATTGACGCATTGGCCTGGCGTAATTGCACCAAGATTGGTCAATCTCAGCGTTTCGCGCATCAGGTCAAAGCTAACGCGCTCACCATCTATCGCCGTTACCGTCAGGCAAACGCCGTTATGTGCCACTGATGCACCAATCTCTAACCCGCTACGCATACTCTCTGGCAGAGCAACCACATGGGTGCGGAACTCCTCTAGTTCATGCACCTCAACGACCTCAGCGATACCTTGAACAATGCCAGTAAACATTGGCCCTTCCTTTCAATCTCAGGTTAGTAGGATGGCGTAGACCATAAAAACTCGCGCAAGCTTACTACTAATGACCCAACCTTGTGCAGCCAGTGGTTAGCAGACGCCTATTGATCATGGCTTTTTTGCTGTTAGCAAGCAGTTCAATCACCTCGAAACAGCAACAAAAACCAAAAACTATCAACTAAAAAGAAAATAAACCCGTATGCGAACTTAAAAACATGAAATAGAACGGATTTAATTGACAACCCATTCGCCACTCTTTAGACTTTCGCCGCAAATGTAATGACGCCGATTTGTACCCAGATTGCGGGCGTCCACCTGGCCTTTGGCGGGGTGAAGTGCAGCTAAAAGGGTGTGTCCAGCGTTGATGGCCACCCGCAAGGGTGGCCTTTTTTTGTTCCCCGCCCTACGCTTGCCCCTCGCACTCCGTCTTCGGCCTACCATTAAGGCAGACGCTATGATTGAACTTAGCAACGTTAGTAAAATCTATGGCAGCGGCGACAGCGCCGTCCATGCTCTTCAGAATGTTAATTTAACGATTCCCAAAGGCACGATACACGGCGTGATTGGTCTGTCCGGTGCGGGCAAATCGACGCTCATTCGCTGCGTCAATCTGCTAGAACGCCCCACTAGCGGTAGCGTTTTGGTGGATGGTCAAGAAATGACCGGTCTGCGCCGTCGTGAGCTCAACCATGCTCGCCATCGTATTGGTATGATTTTTCAGCACTTTAACCTGCTCACCACGCGGACCGTGTTTGATAATGTCGCCCTTCCCCTGGAGCTGATGGGCGAAAAGCGCAGCACTATCAAAAATCGTGTTTTACCGCTATTGGAGATGGTGGGCTTAGCCGATAAAGCGAAGCAGTACCCTGCCCAGCTTTCCGGCGGCCAAAAACAGCGCGTGGCCATTGCCCGCGCCCTGGCCAGCAAGCCCAACGTGCTGCTATGCGACGAAGCGACTTCAGCCCTCGACCCGCAAACGACCAGTTCAATCCTTGAACTCCTCAGGGATATCAACCATCAGTTGGGGATTACCATTCTGCTGATTACCCACGAAATGGAAGTGGTGAAATCGATTTGCCATCGGGTAAGCCTGATCTCTGACGGCAAGCTGGTAGAAGACGCGGAAGTCGGCGACTTCTTTACTGCGCCAGCCACCCAGCTTGGCCGCGACTTTTTGAACGACTTTCTACAGCTCAGCCCTCCCAAAGAGCTTTTGGAACGCCTGGAAGAGAGCCCCAGCGAACATACACATCCGGTGGTGCGGCTGACTTTCTCAGGCGATGCTGTCTCCACGCCGCTCATTTCTCGCTTGGCGCGTGAGTGCAGCGTCGATGTCAGCATTTTGCAGGCCAAAGTCGAGTCCATTCAGGACCGCACTCTTGGCCTAATGATTGCCGAATTACTGGGCAGCCATGAGCAAACCCAGCAAGCCATGTCCTATTTAGCAGCGCATCAACTACAGGTGGAGGTACTCGGCCATGTCCAGCGCAATGTTTGATCTTATTTTACAGGCCACGCTGGATACCCTTTATATGGTGGCAGTGTCCGGCGTCATCGCCACACTGCTTGGCCTGCCACTGGGCGTAATGCTTTATGTCACCCGCCCGCGACAAATTCTGGCGATGCCGGTGCTTAACCAAGTGTTGGGTATCATTACCAATATTGGCCGCTCAATTCCCTTCATCATTTTGATGGTGGCCATCATCCCCTTCACCCGCATGCTGGTAGGTACGTCTATCGGCATCAACGCCGCCTCCGTACCGCTGACCATTGCAGCAATTCCGTTTGTGGCTCGCCTCATTGAAGGCGCGCTCAACGAGATTTCTCCAGGGTTAATTGAATCGGCACAATCCATGGGTGCGACGCCTTGGCAAATTATTACCAAGGTGCTGATTCCCGAAGCTCGCGGCGGCATTATTACTGGCCTCACCATTACGCTCGTCACCCTGGTGAGCTACTCAGCCATGGCAGGCGCAGTAGGCGGCGGCGGCCTTGGCGACCTTGGCATTCGCTATGGCTACAACCGCTTCAACCCAACCATTATGCTAATCACTGTGGTGATTCTAGTGGTGCTGGTACAAGGATTCCAAAGCCTAGGCGACTATTTAGTGCGCAAAAGCGACCGTAAATAGTCATAGCCAGCGCCTTTCATCGACATAGCTAAATATAACAAAAACGCATTAGACTTGCGTTTCTTATTCCCTCATCATTGCACCACGATGCATAACGACACTGGAGTAACGCCATGCAAAAAGTCATTATCGGCAGCCTGACCGCGCTTGCACTTGCCATCAACGTTGCCAATGCGGAAACCCGTACCATTAAAATGGGCACCGTAGCTGGTCCTGAAACCGAAGTGATGGAAGTCGCCGCTCGCATTGCCAAAGAAGAGTACGACCTGAACGTCGAAATCATCGAGTTCACTGACTACGTAACGCCGAATGCCGCACTGGCCGATGGCAGCCTGGATGCCAACGCTTACCAGCACGAGCCCTACATGCAGGCGATGGTGAATGACCGCGGCTACGACTTTGCCATTGCCGGTTACACCTTCGTGTATCCCATCGGCGCTTACTCTGAAAAGTACGACAGCATTGATGAACTGCCGGACGGCGCACAAATCGCGCTGCCCAACGACCCTTCTAACGAAGGTCGTGCGCTGATTCTGATGCACAATGAAGGCCTGATCACCCTGAACGATCCGACCTTCCTGGAAGCGACGCCGATCGATATCGCAGAAAACCCGCGCGGCTTCCGCTTCCGTGAAATCGAAGCCGCCCAGCTTCCCCGCGTGCTTCCCGACGTGGATATGGCCTTCATCAACAACACTTTCGCCCAACCGGCTGGCCTGAGCCTGGACGATGCGCTGATCAAGGAAGGCCCTGAGTCTCCCTACGTCAACCTGATCGCAGTTCGCGGTGGCGATGAAGATCGCGAAGAGATTCGCCAGTTGGTCGACGCTTATCAGCGTGACGAAGTGATCGAGAAAGCCGACGAGCTGTTCAAAGGCGCGGCGGTACCGGGCTGGACCGACGAGTAACTCTCATCCGTTCGTCATTCATTATCAGGCCAGCCGAAAGGCTGGCCTGATGCGTTTCACCAAGGAGATGGTATGTCGACCACCGATTACACCCTGCTCAACCGCCAGCTAGAGGCCTTGCTAGACACACGCGACTGGCTGACCAACAGCGCCCAAACCTGCGCCTTCATTCAGCAAACGCTAGAAGCGCTGAACTGGGTTGGCTTTTATTTGCAGCGCGAACCGCAGCTACTGTGCCTTGGGCCATTCCAGGGCAAACCCGCCTGCCACCCCATCCCTTTTAGCAAAGGCGTTTGTGGGGCTGCGGCCCGTGAACAGGCAACGCAACGGGTCGATGACGTTCACGCGGTGGCTGACCACATCGCTTGCGACGCCGATTCACGTTCCGAGCTGGTCGTCCCCATCGTACACGACGGTTTCGTATGGGGCGTTCTGGATATCGACAGCCCCCAGCACGCGCGCTTTAGCCAAGAAGACCAGGCTGGCATCGAGGCGCTGGTGGCCACTTTCGTGCGGCAAACAGACCTTCCCCGCTTCGTTTGATGGCGCATTAAACAACAAAAAGCCCCACTCAATGAGCGGGGCTTTTTAGAATCTGGTAGGACCAGGCGGATTTGAACCGCCGACCTCCACGATGTCAACGTGGCGCTCTAACCAACTGAGCTATGGTCCTAGAAAGGATTTGCACATATGAAATTTGGTAGGACCAGGCGGATTTGAACCGCCGACCTCCACGATGTCAACGTGGCGCTCTAACCAACTGAGCTATGGTCCTGCTGTGCAACGGATGCGTATTCTACGGCTTCATAGCTGAATTGCAAGTAGTTTTTATTCTTCACACCCTTACCAACGAGTACCTTATCGCTGTTTCTATGAATAATGTCGGCACTTATCAAACCTAAGGACTAAGCTGGACATAGATTAATACTGATCGCCCGTGAAATAAGGAGGTAAGTTTTGCTAGGGCCTTTGCTAGGATGCATCGCCGTTTTACTGCTACTTTCCACGTTAATTGCTCGCATAAGATTGCGCTGGTGGTGGATACGCAGTTTTGAGTTTCCACGCCTGCAGATTGCCTTACTCGCTGGGGTATGTGCGCTAGCAAGCTGGATGCTGCTGGAGCCAGGTAAATGGCGAATGGCATCGACAGGCTTATCGCTGCTTACCCTGCTGATACAGCTGCGTTACATCATCCCTTGGACGCGTCTCTGGCCCGTTCAAGTGAAATCGACCCATGAGGCGCCAAGCAATCAAAAAATCACCCTGCTGATCGCCAATGTGCTTACTCCGAATCGCCAGGCGGATAAACTGCTCAGTATGATTGAGCAATACCAGCCCGATATTGTGCTAACGCTGGAGTCAGACCAGTGGTGGCAGGATCAACTAGATCAAGCGTTAGAGGATAAGTGGCCTAATAGCGTCAAAATTCCGCTCGATAATCTTTACGGCATGCATATGTACTCGCGACTAACCCTCAGCGAGACCGAGGTAAAGTGGCTGATTCAGGATGACATCCCCTCTATCCATACCTATGTCACGCTGGAAAGCGGCGACCGAATCCGCCTATATGCTCTTCACCCGCGTCCGCCAGCACCCAGTGAAAGCGAGAAGTCGCTCTGGCGCGATGCTGAACTACTGTTAGTTGGTAAGGAAATTCATCGCCACCCTTCTGCCACTCTGGTCGCAGGCGATCTAAACGATGTTGCTTGGTCGCGCACTACCCGACGCTTCTGCCGCATCAGCGGCATGCTTGACCCTCGTCGTGGCCGGGGCATGTTCAGCACGTTTCACGCTAACTACCCGGTCCTGCGCTGGCCGTTAGATCACGTCTTTGTCAGTGAGCACTTTACGCTGGACAGCATGCAGCGCTTGGATGCTTTTGGGTCTGACCATTTCCCTATTTTGGCCACACTCTGCTATCGCCCTACTCGCCAGAACGAGCATGAAACACCAGAAGCCAGTCAAGAAGAGCGCCAGGAAGCCAGCGAAACCATTGAAAAGGGCAAAGCGGAGACGCAGCAAACTTAACCGTTTTGCCCAATCGCTAGGCGTAGGATGGAATAGGTTACTCGGGCAGACCGCCTTGCGTTAATACAGTGGGATCAAGCAGGCGCTCTAGGGTGGCGCGGTCCAGGTCCGTTTCCTCTTCCGCGACATCGATAATCGGCCGTCCTGCTTGATATGCCTTTTTAGCAATCGCGGCGGCCGCGTTGTAGCCAATCACACTGTTCAGCGCGGTCACCAAAATCGGGTTACGCGCCAGCGGCACCTGCAGGTTATCTTCACGCACTTTGAAAGTTGCGATAGCACGCTCAGCCAACAGCTTGGCGGTATTACTCATCAGAGTAATTGACGTGAGCAGATTAAACGCCACCAGCGGCAGCATAACGTTAAGCTGGAAATTGCCGCTCTGCCCCGCCACTGTGATCGCCGTATCTAACCCCATCACCTGCGCCGCCGCCTGTGCTGCCGACTCGGGAATCACCGGGTTGACTTTGCCCGGCATAATAGAGCTACCCGGCTGCAGCGCTTCAAGCTCAATTTCACCCAGCCCGGCCAGCGGCCCCGAGTTCATCCAACGTAGGTCGTTGGCGATCTTCATCACCACGCAGGCGAAGCCTTTCAGCTGGCCGGATAATTCCACCGCAGCGTCTTGCGAAGCCAAGCTGGCAAAAAAGCTATCGTTAGGAACAAAAGAGAGGCCCGTTTGTTGGCTCAGTTCTTTCGCCATTAAGTCAGCAAAGCCCTCCGGCGCGTTAATCCCCGTACCCACTGCAGTTCCACCCTGGGCAAGGCGGCATAACCGCACCATCGCACTGTCAAAGCGCTCAATGGCTTGCCCCACCTGACTAGACCACGCCCCTAACTCTTGATCCATCCGCAAAGGCATAGCGTCCATCAAATGGGTACGCCCGGTTTTAACGACATGGCTGAGTTCGTCAGCACGGCGATCAATGGTCGCTTGTAGCGCGACTAATGCAGGCTTCAGTGACTCATTCACGGCGATAGCGGCGGAGAGATGAATCGCGGTCGGGATCACATCGTTACTGGATTGCCCCATGTTGACGTGGTCATTGGGCGTGACCTCCACCCCTTCACGGCTAGCTAGCGTCGCCAGCACCTCATTCACGTTCATATTGGTGGAGGTGCCCGAGCCAGTCTGGAAAACGTCAATGGGGAAATGGTCGTCATGCTGGCCATCAATCACCGCTTGTGCGGCTTTTTCGATAGCCTGCGCGCGCTCGGCATCTAATAGACCTAGCTGGTAATTGCTACGAGCAGCCGCTAGCTTAATGCGTGCCACGGCATGCACAAATGCCACCGGCATGGGCGTGCCTGAGACGGGAAAATTATTAATGGCACGCTGGGTCTGGGCACCGTAAAGCGCCTTTGCCGGTACCTCAAGCTCTCCCATGCTATCTCGTTCAATACGCGTATCCATTCCACACTCCTGTTAAGTCATCAGCGGCATTTGAACTAACACCACTTCATTGATAACGATTCTCTCTACGCTTCAGCCTAGCCACCCCGCACGGTTTGGTAAACCACCAAGCTGGCTGGGCGCGTTTTCAAGGTTTATTTTGCCCAAATTGTTGCGCTGCACAAAACCGCTTGCTATGCTGCAATGCAAGATAACCCAGATCAGTAACGGTGCATTCCTTAGCTCGCCGTCGCTGATAAACGAATCGTCTTGGGTTTAGCTTAGCAGCCCACAGACCTTAGCAATGGCACAGGAGTGTTGATTATGCGTACCTTTAACACCAATGAAATGACTCAGCAGTTCGATAACCTGTTTATGGCTCCGGCACGTGCCTACATGAGCCTCAGCATCGACTATTCTGAAAAACTGCTAAACGCTCAGCTAGACGCTAACAAAGCCTATGTTGATACCGGCATTGCACAAATGCGCCAGCTGATGAGCGTTAAAGACGCTGAGGGCCTGCGCAGCTACATGGAAGGCCAGCAGAAAGTAGCCAAAGAGTTGGCTGAGCGCGTCAAAGGTGATGCAGACAAAGTGGTATCACTGCAGCAGGACTTCTTGCAGAAGAGCCAAAAGCTGACGGAAGATAACGTTAAGCAGGCACAAGCTACTGCCAGCAAAATGAGCAAAACTGCCTAATGTTGAACTGATCGCGAAAGCGATTCAGCAACTTAAAAGCGGCTAGATGACGCCCTTGCCAGCTCTCTGGCAGGGGCGTTTTACCAATTAAGCGCGGATTTCACGAAAGGAATGGTGAGTTTACGTTTCGCAGAGAGTGACGCTTGATCCAACGTTTCCAGCGCTCGACACAGCTCCCCTAGCTCCCTTGGGCCACGATGCATAATGTAGCGCCCAACGTCATCCGGTAGTTGCATCCCGCGGACATTCGCACGCAGCTTTAAGGCGGCCAAACGATCACTATCATCCATAGGATGTAGGTGAAACGTTACCCCCCAGGCAAGACGCGATGCCAAATCCGGTAGGGCTACTTCCAAGTGGCGTGGAGGCTTATTGGCGGCAATCAGTAATGCTTTGCCCGCATCCCGTAAGCGATTAAACGCGTGAAATAGCGCTTCCTCCCAGCGCTTACGGCCTATCACATACTCAAGGTCATCAATCGCGACTAAATCAAGACGCTCAATATCCTCTAGCATCAGCGGGGGGAAATGACCTAAATCAGCCAGAGGTAAATAGAGCGCTCGTTTGTCTTGATCAGAGGCCGCATGGCAGGCCGCTTGCAAAAGATGGCTACGGCCACTGCCCGGCGCGCCCCATAGATAAAGAAACGGCTCTGAGCCAGGCATTAGCTGATGGCTTAAGTGGTCTACCAACGAAGCATTGGCACTGGATGCGTAGTAATTATTAAACGTAGCATCGTCGCGCAACCCTACCCCAAGCGGTAGCTGTGCCGGTACTCGGCTCATGATGACTCCCTTTTGTCGTCGCGACCCAGCTCATCATGCTGTGTTTGCTGTTCTAATGGTTCTGACCGTGCATCATACAGCGCACTATTTTTATAACGATCTTTTACTTCTCGCAGCAGCACCATAATCACCGCCGCCGCCGGAAGCGCTAACAACACCCCAGTTAAACCAAAGAGATGCCCACCCGCCAGTACGGCAAAAATAACTGCTACCGGATGCAGACCAATCTTATCGCCTAATAGCTTCGGCTGCAGCACCACGCTTTCAGCCACTTGCCCCAGACCAAACACGGCAATGACGCCTAATAGCGCCCACCACGTATCAAACTGAAACAGTGCCACCACCAGAGCAATTACTAGCCCGACGATAAAACCTAAAAATGGCACGATGCTCACTAGCCCAGAGAGCACACCAATCAGCAGGCCAAAGTTAAGCCCCAACAGGGTTAAACCCACTGCGTAGATAATACCCAAGCAAAGCATGACCAGCAGTTGACCGCGTAAAAACGAGGCTAATACCTCATCACAGCGACGTGCCAAGCGAAACGTATCGTCCACCCATTGGCGGGGTACTAGATTCGCCATATTGTTAAGCATGCGCTCCCAATCCAGCAGCAAATAAAACGTCACCACAGGAATCAGCGCTACATAGGTGACCCAAGAGACAAACGCCATGCCCGAGCGGCCAATCTGGCCTAACGCCTGGGCAACGTAACTACCCGCATCACGCCAGTTTTCAACCAGCGTTTCACGTACATTGCTCAGCTCGGAGGCGAGGTCATAGCCCGTCCACTCTTGCACCTGTGGAGCCAATACGCCTTCAATCCAGTTAAGCACGCCCGGGAGCGCTTCGCCCAGTTGCTTAATCTGTTGTACCACCAGCGGAATAAGAATAAGTAAGCTCAGCGCCAGAACAATCATCAGGACTAAAAACACGCTGCTGACTGCCCAAACACGCTTCATTCCCAGGCGTTGGAAATAATTGGTCAATGGGTCGGCCAAGTACGCCAATATCAACCCAGCAATAAAGGGCATCAGTACTGCATCGAGAAAGTAAACCGTGCCAACCAGCGCGACAAGTAGCGCAATTCCCCACCTTGAGTTTCTCATTCCACGCTCCTTCCTGGATATACGGTCAGCAGTAATGCTTGAATAGTAACAAAAGTTGCCCGCAGCGCACCTGATAACGCGTCACATCGATGCGACTTACGTCGCTGAGTGATACAATCGCACCCCGTTATTGCTCCGGCACTGGCTACTTGCCAGCACAATCGCATTGCAGCTTTGCATAGGCTTCACAGGACCTGTCATGACCGAGACCTCTCCCTCCCAGGCTACTCCCTCTCTCAGCTACAAAGACGCAGGCGTCGATATTGATGCCGGCAACGCCCTTGTTGATCGTATCAAGCACGTTGCCAAGCGCACATCACGCCCTGAAGTGATGGGTGGCCTTGGCGGTTTTGGCGCGCTGTGCGAGCTGCCCGCGGGTTATAAACAGCCGGTACTCGTCTCCGGCACAGACGGGGTGGGCACCAAGCTGCGTCTGGCTATGGATCTTGGCAAGCATGACACTATCGGCATCGACCTGGTAGCCATGTGTGTGAATGACTTGATCGTGGCGGGTGCCGAGCCGCTACTTTTCCTGGACTACTATGCCACGGGCAAACTAGATGTGGATATTGCTGCCGACGTAGTGACCGGTATTGGCGCTGGCTGCGAGCTAGCAGGCTGTGCACTGGTAGGTGGTGAAACCGCAGAAATGCCCGGCATGTACGAAGGCAGCGACTACGACCTGGCCGGCTTCTGCGTTGGCGTCGTAGAAAAGTCAGAGATTCTCGACGGCAGCAAGGTGGCCGAAGGCGATGTGCTGCTCGGTCTGGCCTCCTCTGGCCCCCACTCCAACGGCTACTCGCTGATTCGTAAAATTCTTGAAGTCAGCAATGCTTCCCTGGAAGAAACCGTTGACGGCAAGCCACTAGGCGATGCTTGATGGCCCCTACGCGCATCTATGTAAAATCACTGCTCTCCATGATGCGCGGCACCGACATCCCCGTACATGCCCTTTCGCACATTACTGGCGGCGGCCTGCTGGAAAATATCCCCCGCGTTCTACCAGACACCCTGGCAGCGCACATTGATCTCACCAGCTGGCAGCGCCCTGAAGTGTTCAACTGGCTGCAGGCCAAAGGCAACGTCAACGAAACCGAAATGCACCGCGTGCTGAACTGCGGTATTGGTATGGTCATCGTGGTGCCCGCAGAGCAGGCAGCGAACGCTAAGGCGCACCTTGAGGCCCAGGGCGAGACCGTTTATCAAATCGGTCAGATTATTCAGCGCCAGGACGAGGCGGTCGTACTCGACCACGCCCAAGCGAGCCACAACGCATGAGCAGCACCGACTACAGCAGCGACACCCTAAACGGCATGACGCCTGATCCTGTGGGCGCACGCCGCGTGGTGGTACTGATCTCTGGCAGCGGCAGTAATCTACAGGCGCTCATTGATGCTCAGCAGCATGACCGCTTGGGCGGTGAGATCGTTGCAGTGATCTCCAACGAGCCCGATGCCTATGGCCTGAAACGTGCCCATGAAGCTGGCATCGAAGCGGTAGTACTTCCCCATCGTGAATATGATAGCCGCGATGCTTACGATGGCGCGCTGATCAAGGTAATAGAACGCCACGAGCCAGACGTTATCGTTCTAGCGGGCTTTATGCGCATTCTAACACCGCGTTTTGTACAGCGTTTCTTGGGGCGGATGCTTAATATTCACCCCTCACTGCTGCCGGCTTACCAGGGCTTGAACACCCATGCACGCGCATTAGCTGATGGCGCCTCGCACCACGGCTGCAGCGTACACTTTGTCACTGAAGAGCTCGATGGCGGTCCCGTTGTGCTGCAAGCGGAGCTGCAGGTTAACCCAGATGACACGGTGGAGACGCTAAAGGAGAAAGTCCACGCGCGCGAGCACCTGATCTTCCCGATTGCGGTGCAGTGGTTCCTGGAAGGACGCCTGCAGTACAACGCAGAGGGTGCCACCATGGACGGCCACCCGCTTCCGCCGTACGGCATGCGCCTCTCCCATGCGGATGCCGCTGAAGAGCTGGATGAAGAGATCGACGACGCCTAATTTCTCAGCAGAGCCTCCATTAAAAAAAAGCCTTGCCGCAGTGATGCGGCAAGGCTTTTTTAGTAGCACAGAAGGCGTATTAGGTACGCGGTAACGTCACGCCACGTTGGCCCATGTACTTACCACCCCTATCTTTATAAGAGGTTTCACACACCTCATCCGACTCCAAGAAGAGCATCTGGGCGACGCCTTCATGGGCATAGATCTTCGCGGGCAGGTTGGTGGTGTTGGAGAATTCCAGCGTCACGTGTCCTTCCCACTCAGGCTCCAGCGGCGTCACGTTGACGATGATGCCACAGCGCGCGTAGGTGGATTTGCCCAGACAAATGGTCAGCACATTACGCGGAATGCGGAAATACTCCACCGTCCGCGCCAGCGCAAAAGAGTTTGGCGGAATGATGCAAACATCGCCCTTCACATCGACAAAGCTTTTGTCGTCGAAGGCTTTAGGGTCAACAATCGCCGAGTGAATGTTGGTAAATACCTTAAACTCATCGGCGCAGCGTACATCGTAGCCGTAGCTGGAAGTGCCATAGGAGATCACCCGCTGGTCGTTCACATAGCGTACCTGCTCTGCCTCGAAAGGCTCGATCATGGCATCGCTTTGCGCCATCCGGCGAATCCACTTGTCTGATTTAATGCTCATCGGTTACTTCATCACTCGCTAAAAGAAATCGTAGGGCCGCCGCTTTGGCTAGCACTGACGGACTGCGCTACTTGGCTGGCAATCTCGGCAAAGGTACGGCTAACGGCACTGTCTGGCTCGGAAACCACGCTTGGGCGTCCAGAATCTGCCAGCTCGCGAATCGACAGGGTCAGCGGCAAACGTCCCAACACGGTAGTGTCGTACTCCTCTGCAATACGATCGCCACCGCCAGTGCCAAAAATCGCGGCTTCATGGCCGCACTTCTCGCAGTGGTACAGGCTCATGTTCTCCACCACGCCCAGCACCGGCACGTTCACTTTGCGGAACATTTCAATGCCTTTACGGGCATCCAATAGCGCGATGTCCTGCGGTGTCGTGACGATCACAGCACCAGATACCGGCACTTTCTGCGCCAGCGTTAGCTGGATGTCACCCGTGCCCGGCGGCATATCGATCAGCAGAAAATCCAGGTTATCCCACTGAGTTTGGGTCAGCATTTGTTGAAACGCACCCACCACCATCGGGCCACGCCACACCATGGCATCCCGCGTGTTAACCATAAACGCCATCGACATGGCCTGAATACCGTGGGCTTCCAACGGCAGAAACTTATTATCTGCCGCCGCCTGAGGACGCACACCCTCTTCTACACCCAGCATTTGTGCCTGGCTGGGGCCATAAATATCTGCATCCAAAACGCCTACACGATAGCCCTGTGCAGACAACGCCAGCGCTAAATTGACGGTCACGGTGGATTTACCAACGCCACCTTTGCCGGATGCCACTGCCACAATATGTTTTACACCATCCATCAATGGCACTCCCGTTGTTTGTTTATCGTGAACATGGCGTGAATGATACTCCTCAGCGGTCTATTTCTAAACCAACAAACAAAAGCGGATGTGGGAAACCACCCCACATCCGCTAAAGGAGTTATCAACCCCCGGAAGCCACGGCGCCGTGCTTAGTTGCTGCTTGGCTGGCTCTCTTCAGCCGCTTGGGCATCTTCGCTCTCTGCATTGTTGTCATCACCAGCGCTATCTTCTTGGTCCTGGCCTTCCTGATTTTGCTGATCTTGTTGGTTTTGCTGTTCACCCGTTAGGCTGGGCACCTCACCAGAGGCAGCATCTTCTACGTTTAAACGCTCATCCAGCGCAGAGAGTTCATCGCGCCACTCGCTCAACTGCGCTTCTAAACGTGCTAGCTGCTCTTCACGGGTTTCGATATCGCTCTCGACCTTAGCCACTTCATCGCGACCGATATCCAGTGCCACCATCAGGTCGTCCATTTCAGTGCGAACCTGCTCTAGGCTTTGCTGCTCTTCTTCGCGCAGCTGAGTTAAAGAGTCCACTTCTGATTGCAGCGAGTCACGCTCTTCAACCACGTTATCGCGCTCATCCTGCAAGGTTTGCAGCTCGCTCTCCTGGGCAGCAATTTCCTCTTCAAGCGTCGCTAAGCGCTCATTGGCATCCGTCACTTGGGCTTCAAGATCGCTTAGCTTGGTTTCAGCGGCGCCTAGCTCTTCAACAGCTTGCTGACGCTGCTCTTCAGCTTCCTGACGAGCAGACTCTGCCTGCTGACGAGCGTCCTCGGCACTTTGACGAGCTTCTTCAACCTGCTGAAGCGACGCCTCCGCCTCATCGCGCTCACTTACCACTTGCTCACGCTCTTCACGCAGCGACTGCAACTCGCTTGCGGTGCTGGCAAGCTGCTCTTCCAAAGCAGTGACTTCCTGCTGCAGCGTTTCACGCTGGCTTTCTAACTCTTCAAGACGAGACTGTACGCTGCTGACATCTCCCTGAGCAGACTCAAGGCTGGCGGTTGCCTCTGCTTGCTGCTGCTCTAAAGACGCCATTTCATCGCGCATCGCGGTCAAATCAGTTTCGGCCTGCTCTACTTCCGACAGGCGCTGGCTGAGCTCAGTATTCTCTTGCTCAACGCTGGCGAGCTGCCCTTCAAGCGCCTCTACACGCTCCTGGTGGGTGCCTGAATTGGATTGCGCCATAATGGCCCAGATCACCGCAATGGCTGCAATACCGGCAATACCTTTGACCCGGTTATCCTTAAACAGCGTTTTCATATCCGGCTTGTGGCCTGGCGTGTACTGATCTGAACGGTTTTCTTCTGACATGCTGCGCCCCTCTTTTTGCTTGGCTACTGGCGTTAGCAGCGTTAGTGGCAAGTAGCACGATAAGTGAATGATCGTTTTTTAAAAGTGCTCTTTACTAGCATACACAGACAATTACATAACGCCACCCGGCTTGGCTCTCAAAACGCTCAACCATCTGTTAAACGCGCATGCTTACCCTCTGAAAAACCAACTGCTGTTCCGCTATCAGTCTCAAACCATGAAAGCGTCCGGTGCAGCGATACCACGCTACCAATTATTAACAGCGTGGGTGGCTTAATGTCACCTGCTAAAAAGCCATCCGGCAAATGCTGTAGTGTGCCTATGTGGGTTCGTTGCTGTTGTGTAGTGCCTTGCTCAATCAGTGCAAGAGGTGTTGCTGGGTTTAAACCATGAGCAATCAGCTCCTGACAGATCAACGTGAGATTGCTCAACCCCATATAAAACACCAGCGTTTGGCCAGGCTGAGCTAAGGTGGGCCAATCTAGGGTAAATTCGCCATGCTGAAGATGTCCGGTCACAAACCGCACCGACTGCGCATGGTCGCGATGCGTCAACGGAATGCCCGCATAAGCTGCACATCCGGAAGCGGCGGTAATGCCAGGCACTACCTCAACGGGCACATTAGCGGCGACCAGCGTTTCAAGCTCTTCACCACCGCGCCCAAAAATAAATGGATCACCGCCTTTCAGGCGTACCACCTGCTTTCCTTGCCTAGCCCACTCTACCAGCGATTGATTGATATCCTCCTGCGGGACGCTATGGGAGGAGCGCGCTTTGCCCACGTAGTAGCGCGCGGTCTCTGCGGGTATCAGTGCCAAAATTTCATCGCTAACCAAGCGGTCATACAGCACGACTTCCGCACTCAAAAGTCGTTTGTAAGCCTTTAACGTTAATAAATCAGGGTCTCCTGGGCCAGCCCCTACCAAGCTAACGCGCCCCTGGGAACGCGGCGCCGCTTCAGATGCTGTTGCCGTAACGGCGCCCGTGTGTAATTTCTGCGTAACCAAAGCGACCACCAAATAGAATTAAATTATTTTTTAATATTTCAAAAAAGAATAAAAAGCATAATCCGCCCCAACCTTTGTCATTTTTACGGCAAAACAACAAAAATGGAATAGATGAGAGATTTTTAATTACCAAAAAATATTAAAAAAGGTGAATTGTCAGCAAAAGCTTACATATTGTTTGCGATTTTAACGCTAATCTTCACGGTTAAAATTACAACAGGCATAAAATTGGAGATTCACGCATGCCCGTGAATGATGCACCTGTACCTCCTGCAGCCATTCCTCAAAGTGCTGATACCTTAGTTCCACATATCCCTGGGGTGCTTTTTCAATTCTATCGCTCCCATAGCGGCCATATGCACTTCCCTTACCTAGAGGGCGGCGGCATGGCGCTTGCTTATGTTGACAGACAGCAGCTAGCGACCGATGCAAGCCAACTAATCGAGCAGTTAACAGGTAATAATCACCCTAAGGTGATGTCAGCCATTGAGCGCTCCGCGCGCTGGATGCTGCCGCTAAATACGCGTTTCAGGCTGCCCTTTCCTAAAGCAAAACCGCACTGGATCGCCGTTAGCGCTAACCCCGAGCCAATGGAGACGGGGGTACGCTGGAACGGCATTATGCTGGATATTACTGACCAAGTGCTGGAAGAGCTTCGCTTGCGCAAACTAAGCGATACCGACCCGCTGACCGGCCTACCTAATCGGCGCAAACTGATGGGGCAATTAACCCACCTCACATCACTGAGCACACGCCACGGTACGCCGCTTTCGATCATGATGATCGATATCGACCACTTCAAACGGCTCAACGACCGCTGGGGTCATCTACAAGGTGATAGCGTTCTGGCACAGCTAGCCGATGTGACGCAGTCACTGCTTCGCTGTGAAGATATGGTGGCAAGGCTAGGAGGTGAAGAGTTTATGGTAGTGCTGCCGCTTACCTCGCTGCAGCAATGCCATAAGCTTGCCGACCGTTTACGCCACACCATTGCAGACTACGATTTTGGCATTGGCCAGGGTAACGTCACACTCAGCATTGGCGTGGCTGAATATCGTTGCGGAGAGCCACTGGTGAGCCTGATCGAACGGGCCGATCGAGCGTTATATAGTGCAAAGGATGTTGGTCGTGACTGTGTCTGCCTTCTACCCTGATAGATAAGTCAACCCTGGAGACTAACACTATGACATCTCTTGCTCAGTCGCAGTGCGAACCCTGCAGCGGTAGCGCTATACCGCTCTCTTATGACGCATGCCAAGCGCATCTTAAGGCGCTTCCAGAGTGGCAGATTATCGAGCACGATGGCATCATGAAGCTGACGAGACAATTTACGTTTCGTAATTTTGCTGATGCGCTAGCGTTTAGCCAGCGTGTTGGTGATGTCGCAGAGCAGGCTGGCCATCACCCAGTATTGGTGACCGAGTGGGGCAAAACCACGGTGACGTGGTGGTCTCATAAAATAAACGGCCTGCATCTTAATGACTTCATTCTTGCCGCCAGAACCGACGAGGTAGCCGAATAAATGTTTGAGCAAATTGAGCGAGTCCCTGGAGATGCCATTCTCGGGCTGATCGAAGCTTTCAAAAAAGATACCAACCCGCAGAAAGTGGACCTTGGTGTTGGTGTATACCGCGACGCCGCTGGCAACACGCCGGTCATGCGCGCCGTCAAGGAAGCAGAAGCTCGCCTGCTCAAGAATGAAACCACCAAAACCTACATTGGCTCCCACGGTGCACCCGCTTATGGCGATGTCGTTCTGCCGATGGTATTGGGCGCTGACTCTGCGGTGCTAAAAGCCAACCGCGCCAGCGCTACCCAGTCCCCTGGCGGCACCGGTGCCTTACGTCTGGCAGCCGACTTTATTGCCAGCCAACTGCCAGGTAAAGGCATTTGGGTCAGCGACCCCACTTGGCCGAACCACCACGGTATTTTCACCGCTGCAGGCATTGAACTGCATAAGTACCCCTATGTAGATGCCGACAACCGTTTAGATTTTGATGGTATGTTGGCCGCGCTGAAAAAGATCCCCGAAGGCGATGTAGTGGTATTGCATGCCTGCTGCCACAACCCGACCGGTTTTGATCTTTCTCAACAGCAGTGGCAAGAAGTGCTGGCGGTACTGAAAGAGCGCCATTTGTTGCCACTCGTCGACTTCGCTTACCAAGGTTTCGGTGAAGGCCTTGATGAAGACGCCTATGGCGTTCGCCTGCTAGCTGAAAACCTGGATGAAGTGATCATCACCAGTTCCTGCTCCAAGAACTTTGGCATTTACTGTGAGCGCACAGGCTGCTTAATTCTGGTCGCTAAAGACGCAGAGCAGATGGAGAACGTTCGCTCCCAGGTGGCTATTGTGGCCCGTGAAAACTACTCTAACCCGCCAGCCCACGGCGGTGCGATTGTCAGCGAGATTTTGCATGATGCAGAGCTTTCTGCCATGTGGCGCGAAGAGCTGACCGAAATGCGTGACCGGATCAACACGCTGCGTCGTGACTTCGTTGATGCGCTGAAGCCTTACGGTCTCGATGAGAAGTACGCCTGCGTTGCCGAGCAGCGCGGTATGTTCTCTTACACCGGCCTCACGCCCGAACAGGTAGATCGTCTGCGCGACGAGTTCGGCATATATATGGTGCGCTCTGGCCGCGCGAACGTGGCAGGCTTCTCCCATGAAAATCTGCCCTACCTCGCCAAAGCCATTGCTTCGGTTAACGACTAACCAACGGCATACCCTATCCACGCCCAGGCCAAGCGCCTGGCGTTTTTGTTGGTAACAACTGGCTATTTCGAAAAGCCATAAGATTATCAACCCCTTGGCAAATGTTGTGTACAATTGCGCGTTCGCCGCCAATTCCGACGAGCAGCCGCGTTTGCTGTGATAGCCGCAGGCTTCTCGTTTGTCGGCTTAATGCATGCGCCCAAACTCGCTTTTAACGCCGCGCCGGAATTTGTGATGGGCTACTTAGCCATGGCCCTGCTGTTTACGTACTTCTCGTTCCAAGAAGCCCCCTATAAACGCTAAGCTAGCCTGACGCTCCCGCCTGCCGATGCGGGCGGGAGAGGATACGCTTCAGCAAGACCCAGGCCGTTAGCCCGGCCAGTAAATTGCCGATAGCTGCACCAGCAGCGAGGCCCGTCCAGCCAAATAGCGCTGCCCCTAGCCATAAACAGGGCAGGTAGCAGATAAACAGCCGCGCACTAGAAAGCAGCATTGCCCTAAGCGGCCACCCCAGCGCATTACCCGCCGATACGACCAGCATGCACACTCCAAGTGCTGCGTAGCTTGGCAGCATAAAGCGAATCAGCAGAGCAAGTTCACTCTGCACCCCTGGATTGCCCGCCAAGGCCATGGCCACCCACGGCGACGCTAACGCCAGCAGCACGCCAAGGCTTAGCTGCCAGATCACGGCCACTTTTAATGCTAGGCGCATAAGCTGCTGAATTTGCCCCCAATCCCCCGCGCCATAACAGCGCCCCAGCCAAGGGGGCAACGACATGGTCATGGCAAGAATCACCATCAGCGATAGCGTCTCAAGGCGACTCGCTAACCCCCACGCCGCTACTTGGGTGTCGCCTAAGCCCGCCACTGCGGCAATGGCAAGCATTGCCGCCAGCGGCGGCATTAACTGGCTGACCATCGCGGGAGCGGCAATGCCTGTAAAAGGCCGCCATGAGCGCACAGCTTCTTGCCCAATATCATCCATTGTCGCCCACTGACAGCGCCGCAATTTAGCCCCTGTTAGCAACAGCCCAACGGAAAACGCCACGGCAGTCGCCCACGCTGCCCCCGGAAGCCCCCAACCTTCCCAGCCACCTACACCAAAAATAAACAGCGGATCGAGCGCTAGGTTGATCAGGCTACTGAGCACCATCATCTTGCCGGGCATGCGTGTATCACCGTGAGCACGAAAAACGCTATACATAAAGTAAAGCAGCGCCCCTAACCAGGCAGAAAATAGCTGAGGCCCCCAGTAGGTACGAATATACGTCAGCGCCGTTTCGTCCGCCCCCAACAGCTGAAAGAGCGGCACCTGAAGCAGCCATAACGCCACTGCCAGTACGGCAATCACCGCCCCACCAGCAATCAGCACTAGACTTGAGAGCCGCTTGGCCCTCGCCTGCTCTCCTGCTCCTAATGCTCTGGAAATCAGCGCGGCGATGGCAATGCCCATTCCCACTTGTATACCAATGATCAAAAACGACAGAGGAAAGGTAAACGACTGAGCCGCCAGCGGCGCAGTGCCTAAACGTGCGATAAACGCACTATCCACAAGCTGAAAACCCAATAGCGCCAGCACACCAATGGCCATCGGCCACGTTTGCCGCCATAGGGTTATCGCCAACTCGCGTTGTTGCATGACAGCTGCCAAAAACTGACTCCTTAACATCATAAATGTAGGAATACTAAACGCAAAAAAAACGCCACCACCCGTTAGGGTGGCGGCGTTTTTAAACCGTATCGCTTACTGGCGAATACCTTCAAACGTCACGTACAGCTCAACTTCGTGCATAACTTCCGGGAAATCGCTCATGTTAATACCGAAATCGCCGAGGGTAAGCATCGTGCTGCCTTCAAAACCTGCACGGTAATTGCCCCAGGGGTCTTCACCTTCGCCCATCAGGGTTACCGGCATTTCGATCACTTGAGTCTGACCATGCAGCGTTAGCTCACCGGTCACAACGCCTTCATTGTCGCCGGTAGATTCAAAACCGGTAGAAGTAAACGTCGCCGTGGGGAATTCGCTGGCATTCAGGAAGTCACCACTCAAGATGTGACGGTCACGCTCAGCATGATTACTGGTCAGACTATCAATTTGAACTTCCATTTCGACAGAAGAAGCGTCCAGATCGTCAGCATCGTAAGAGAACTGGCCGTCAAACTCTTCAAAGCTGCCCAGGATGTAGGAGAAGCCCAGGTGGTTAATTTTGAATTGAACGAAGGCGTGCTGGCCTTCCGTATCAATCTGGTAGTCCGCTGCCTGTGCTTGGCTCAAAGGAACCATCGCCGCTGCCGCTACGGCTACTGCCATTACGCTTTTCTTCATCATTATTTCCATCTCCTTTCTTTCCTTTATGGGCACTGTCGGCATTGCCTCTACCTTACCCGACAGCGTTCAAAAATTGTCACCCAGCAATCAGAGGCTGGTTCGGCTATAGCGGGGGTTTACCATCCGACTCAGCGTTGTATGACGATACCGGTAGTGATGTACTAACGCTGCCAGGGCATGACCACCCGCCAACAGCATTAGCGCAATCGCGCTATACCAATGAACCTCCCCCGCAAGGCTTGCCTGATTCGGCAGATCGTACAGCACCGCAGGAATCTCAAACCATCCAAACACGCTAATACCGCGGCCATTCGCTGTGGAAATCAAATAGCCACTGGTCAGCACAAGCAGTAATAGTACATAAAGCGCTATATGGCCCAGGTGAGCAGCAGCTTGCTCTAAGCGGCTGCCTTCTCCCGCAGGCGTGGGCTGAGCAAAACGCCATATTAAGCGGCCTACGGTCGCCAGTAGTAACAAAATACCTATCGAGCGATGAACCCAGGGGCCTTGGTTATACCAAGGATCGTAATAACCCAATCCGGTCATCCACCAGCCCAAAATAAACAACCCAATGATCGCCAGGGCACTGAGCCAGTGAAAAAGAATACTAATGACACCCCAACCGCTGCGTGTGTTCCGCAACATCCTTGATTCCCCATATAAAACTGCCCGCAAGGGTCTGCCCGCTCGTTTCGTAATGAGCATACCGTTTCACCGGCAAAAACTCTGCTGAAAAAAGCAGAATACATCGTTCGTAAAAACCATTGGTTATGTCGCTAATGACTCTGATGCTTCTTCACAAATTCTCCACGACATGTTCCAAGCCTAGCATCTTAGACGAAAGTTTAAAAAATCGAACAAACCCAGCAATTTTAATCAATTTTACTATTTGTTTAGCGCACTTATTATTAGCGCACTTTCTGACACGACACATCACAACGCTTTTAAACGAATCCACTATCTATAGAGAGTATGACCCATGAAAAAATTGACCCTTATTTCCGCTATCGCCCTAACATTGACCTCTACAGCGGCTCTAGCCGAACAAGGCTCTGCTGAGCTCAATGAAATCGTTCAGGCCAGCTCTTCTGTGAACCACAGCACAGAAAGCTTAAACCTGACGCCCGCTGATCTGACGCGTGTAAACGGTGATGCTGCTAAAAACACCGTTATCGAGCCTAGCTCTGAAGCGCGTCACTCAAACAGCAACAATGACCAGATTGCGCAGTCTGACCTGCCGCATCGCAACGCCTCCTAAGACAGGTAAGCGCTGCTGTCCAACGCAGAAACGCTTAGCTCCTTAGATGACAAAAACCCACCTCACGGTGGGTTTTTTATTTAGCTTGAACCAATGTTCCTTACTGGGCGGCTAGTACATCTAGGCCTCGTGCCAAGTCACGCTGAATATCTTCCTGACTTTCAAGCCCAACGGCCACACGAACCAAGCCCGGCGAAATGCCTGCCGCCGCTTTCTGTGCGTCCGAGAGACGGCCATGCGTGGTGGTTGCCGGATGAGTAATAGTGGTTTTTACATCACCTAAGTTCCCGGTAATGGAAAGCATCCGCGTGGCATCAATGACCTGCCAAGCGCCCTCTTGCCCACCTTTCACCTCAAAACCGAGCACCGCACCAAAGCCCTGCTGCTGCTGTTTCGCTAACACATGTTGAGGATGTGCTTCCAGCCCGCTGTAGTAGACGCGATTGACGGCCGGATGCTGATCTAGCCAGAGCGCCAGTGCCAGTGCGTTTTCACAGTGCGCTTTCATACGCAGTGAGAGGGTTTCCAAGCCTTTGGTGAAAATCCACGCATTAAACGGGCTCATGCAAGGTCCACAGGTGCGCACGACACCAAAAACTTCTTCCATCACGTCATGCTTGCCTACCACGGCTCCGCCTACTGCGCGTCCCTGACCATCCAGATATTTCGTGGCAGAGTGAATGACCAAGTCCGCACCTAGCGCGATAGGCTTTTGCAGTGCGGGGGTCAAAAAGCAGTTATCAATGGCGAGCAGTGCACCGCTACGCTTGGCGAGCGCCGCCAGCGCAGGGATATCCGCCACTTCGGAAAGCGGGTTTGAAGGCGTTTCAGCAAACAGCAGCTTAGTCTTAGGGCTGATCGCCTCTTCCCACGCGGCCAAGTTGGAAAGCTCCACATAGCGCGTTGTGATACCGAACTTGCCCAGATACTTATCAAACAGGCTGACCGTGGAGCCAAATAGCGAACGAGACGCCACAATCTCATCGCCTGCTGAAAGCAGTGCCAGCGCCGTTGAGAGAATGGCTGACATGCCAGAGCTAGTCGCCACGCAGCGTTCACCACCTTCAAGCGCCGCTAGACGGCGCT
Source organism: Halomonas sp. KX33721 (assembly GCF_001596805.1). NCBI lineage: Bacteria > Pseudomonadati > Pseudomonadota > Gammaproteobacteria > Oceanospirillales > Halomonadaceae > Halomonas > Halomonas sp. KX33721. The sequence goes on from NZ_LVIA01000032.1 coordinate 75,183, forward strand.
CGAAAGTATGTACGGTAGGGTTCGTAAAGCGCGAGTAAACATTGCCTGGCTCTTTACCACCAAACTTGCGTGCCGCCTCGGCAGCACTCTCGTACACAAAGCTTGATGTGGGAAAAATGGGTTCCGAGTGCTCCTGCTCAAACGTGCGGTGGTGGCCCGCGCGAATAGCAAGCGTCTCAAGCGACCACTCATCCTGATGGCTATCTTCGTGCATGGCAGAGCCCCTTATTCCAAACGCGATTTCAAAATGCTAATTATTGCACCACATACACATTTCTCCTGCGGGCCACTTGGGCACCGCAGGTAGCGTGACACTTAATCGTCCAGATCGTCGTCTTGATTATGCATATCGACCAGCGCGTGGTCACCCGCGCTCTGATCTTTTACTGCATCGTTACGGCTGGCTTCCAAGACGGCCAAATACGCATCGTCAATGTCGCCAGTGACGTAGTTACCGTCAAATACTGAACAGTCGAAGGCTTCCATGTCAGGATTTACTTCGCGGCAGGCGTCTTTTAGATCTTCCAGATCCTGATAGAAGATGCGGTCGGCACCGATCAGCTGCCCAACTTCCTCTTCAGTACGACCATGGGCGATCAGCTCAGACGCCGCAGGCATATCAATCCCATAAACGTTGGGGTAGCGAACGGGCGGCGCGGCAGAGGCAAAGTAAACCTTACGCGCACCAGCATCTCGCGCCATCTGAATAATCTGTTTGCAGGTGGTACCTCGTACGATGGAGTCATCCACTAGCAGTACATTCTTGCCTTTGAACTCCACATCAATGGCGTTCAGCTTTTGGCGTACCGATTTTTTACGCTGGGTTTGACCCGGCATAATAAAGGTACGGCCAATGTAGCGGTTCTTCATAAAGCCTTCGCGGTAGGTCACGCCGAGATGCTGAGCCATCTCTAGAGCGGAAGTACGCGAGGTATCGGGAATTGGAATAACCACATCGATATCGTGATCCGGCCACTCGCTCAAGATGCGATCACCCAGCTTACGACCCATCTGCATCCGCGTGCCGTAAACGTAAGCACCGTCCAGGATAGAGTCAGGACGCGCCAGATAAACATGCTCAAAAATGCACGAGCGTAGCTGTGGGCGATCTGCACATACCTGGGTGTGTACTTGCCCCTGCATATCAACAAAAATCGCTTCGCCGGGGCCAAGGTCGCGTTCCAGCTCGAAGCCACCCACGTCCAGGGCCACCGACTCAGAGGCAATCATCACCTCTTGGCCATCAGCATCCTGACGGGTACCAAACACCACCGGACGAATGCCGTGGGGGTCACGGAACGCCACCATACCAAACCCATTAATAATCGCGACCGCCGCGTAGCCGCCTTTGCAGCGCCGGTGCACTCTACGAACCGCATCGAAAATATCCTCAGCTTCCAGGTGCAGTCCCTGTTTGCCCAGTTCGTGGGCGAACACATTCAGCAGCACTTCAGAGTCGGAGCTGGTATTGATGTGGCGAAGATCCGTGGAGAACAGCTCCTGCTTCAACTGCTCTGAGTTGGTCAGGTTACCGTTGTGGGCCAGCGCAATGCCGTAAGGAGAGTTAACGTAGAAAGGCTGTGATTCTGCCTCACTGGAGGAGCCAGCTGTCGGATAGCGAACATGACCAATGCCCAGGTTGCCTTTCAGGCGTGCCATGTGGCGAGTATGGAAGACGTCACGAACTAAGCCGTTACTCTTGCGCAGTAGGAAGCGCCCCTCGTTCCAAGTCATCATTCCGGCAGCGTCTTGGCCCCGATGCTGAAGTACGGTCAGGGCATCGTAGATTCCCTGATTTACTGCCTGCTTGGCCAGAAGGCCCACTATACCGCACATTCCAGTTACCTCGCTTTAATACCATGGCTTACTGACGCAAGCCCGTACGTTCATCAAACTGACAAGCACTGGCGCTGGAAGCAGCACCAGCGGAGAATTTTCTGGCAGTTCCCGTTACTCAACTTCAGGGGCGCTGCTGGAGGGTAGCGTCGGCTGTGGGCGACGCAGTTCAGGTAGCGAAATATCGCGCAGCGACTCAGGCGGTGTCGGCAGCTCCCGCTCCCATTGGTCTAGCTGGCTGACCGCCCAATCGCGAAGCTCAATAAAGGTTGGCCGTAACGATGCTTGCTGCCAAGCCTGGAGCTCAGCCAGCGGCGTTAGGGTAATCAACACAGTAGCCACTAACAGAATCACCGCCCCGCGGGCTATCCCAAAGGCAGCACCTGCAAATCGATTCAACAACCCCATGCCAACCCATTCAACGGCCGCATGCACCACGCGAATAACAATGCCACATAACAGAATGACGGCAAAAATCACCAGAGCAAATGCCAGCACTAAGCGTGCATCAAAGCTCTCAATAAAGCCGCTCATTAACTCTGCAACGGGCTCCGCCAAAACACGTGCGACCATTAACGCAACGACCCAAGCAGCTAAGCCAAGCGACTCGCGCACGAAACCGCGCACAAAGCCCGCCAGCATCGAAAGCCCAAGAACGGCTAAAAACAGCGCATCAATCCAGGTCAATGCCATCGTTAATCTCTTACTCGAACAAGCAAACCCTGCACATTAATACGCTGTTTGATAAGCGCCATCGCTGCCTCACCATCCTCAGACGTGGCGTAAGGGCCTACTAATACAGTAGTCAGATTGTTATCACGGGCGCGCTGAAACACGCTAAAACCTTCACCGCTTAGCTGGTCGCTAATACGCTGGGCGTTGGCGGTATCACCAAAACTGCCCACCTGGACTGCCCACTCGCCCTGCTGCTGAGCAGAGGGTGCTACGGAGGCACTGCTATTACGGCTCTCATTCGCTGCGACCAGCGCGGCAATGGGGTCTTCTTGCGGCGGAGAATCCGGTTCACGGCTGGGCTGCGAAGGCGCTTGTTGGCTAGGCTCGGCAGCAGCGGTTTGCGACGATGAACCTTCATCAGAACTAGAGCTCGCTACTTGATCTGTTTGTGGCGCCCGAGGTATTTCCTCTATCGGCTCATCCAGCGCTTCATCGGTAAGGACAGGTGACGACGGTGCAGGTGTATCAATGGTGTCAGGCATGTCAGGCACGGGCACATCTTGACGCTCCACATCCACAGGCTGTTCGATCACAAAGGTGGGCTGAGGGCGCTCTTCCCGAGGTGCGGGGTCGCTCATCAACCAAGGGACAACGATGGCCAGTAGCGCCAGCAGTATCACGATGCCACTAATGCGTTCCGTTTTACCGTATTTCATATCCCTCTCCATCAAGCTTAGCGTGCCCGCGGCGCTGCTTGCGGCAGTGGCATGGCCAGTAACTCAGCTACCGTGAAGAATGAGCCGGTGGCCAGCACGCGGTCCTCTGGGGCTAGCTGCTTGGCAAGCTTGGCAACCCCCGCTGCGGGGGAGTCGGCGCAATAATACACGTGTCCGCCCAGCGACGTAATACGTTTGGCTAACTCGTCTGCAGAACGGCCACGCTCACCTTCAAGGGTAACGCACACCCAGTCCGTGATACTTGGCAAAAGCGCCTGAATCACACCGTCGGCATCTTTGTCGTTAAGCATACCAATCAACGCCCACTGACGACCCCCTTTGGGTGGTGCGGGCAAACGGCGGGCCACGTAGTGTGCCGCATGAGGGTTATGCCCTACGTCCAAACACCACTGCCCTACCCACTGCATTCGCCCGGAGAGCGTTACCGTACGCAGCGCTTTGCGCACCGTGTTTAACTGCAAAGTGACACCCGCTAAGGCCAGCGCTTGAAGCGCCGTGGCGGCATTATCAAGTGGCAATCCAGGGTCTGGTAAACCATCCAGCGAAAGTGTACTGCCATCGGCATTAAGGCCATGCCAGCACCAGGGGTTGCCTACCGTCTCACCAGCGCTATGACTGAAGGCGGTGCCTAGTGCGTAGCTATGGGCTGCTATCGCTATTGCTGATTCCAACACGCTTGGCGGAAGCGACTGGCTACCTAGCACAGCGGGTTTTAGCGGGCGAAAAATACCCGCCTTTTCTCGCCCGATCTGTTCAAGATCGTTGCCTAGAAAATTCGCGTGATCAAGCGCAATCGTGGTCACGATAGCCACGTCCGCGTCAATAATATTCACCGCGTCTAAACGGCCGCCCAGCCCCACTTCCAGAATCGCAATATCCAATGCGGCATTAGCCAAGCACCACAGCGCACACAACGTGCCAGCTTCGAAATACGTGAGGCTAATTGAAGGCTCTTGTAAACGGGCGTTTTCTACTTGCTGAAAGCCTTCCACCAAACGCTGATCGCTGGCTTCCCGGCCATCCACCGTCACGCGTTCGTTGTAACGCAGCAGGTGCGGAGAGGTATAAGTACCCGCCCGTAACCCGTGGGCACGAGCGACAGCATCTATCATGCAAGGGTAGACCCCTTGCCATTGGTACCTGCTACCGTGATGACCTGTTTCGCAATGGCGCGCTCTAGCAACCCCATACGCTTGGCCACCAGAGAAACACGCTCCAGCCCCATATCGATCCCTACGGGATGCAGGGTTTCAAGGTGATGAAGCCATTCGGCTAAGGTATTAGGCATTGCGTGAAGCGTCATCGCTCGTCGCGTGACGAGAATCCGCTTGAGCAGATGTCTCTGCCGCTTCCGCTAGCTGCTCTTCATTGGCCACCGGCTCAACCACCTCAGCTTCAGGCAGATCACCTTCAGCCGGGTTAGCGCTTTGATGTGTCAGCTTACGCAGCACGCCACCCACGCGGGCACGCATATCGTGGCGGTGAACAATCATGTCCACCGTGCCGTGCTCTAGCAGGAACTCACTGCGCTGGAAGCCTTCCGGCAGCGTTTCACGCACGGTTTGCTCAATAACACGGGGGCCAGCAAAACCAATTAGCGCGTTGGGCTCGGCAATATTTAGGTCGCCCAACATCGCCAAGGAAGCCGAAACACCACCAAACACGGGGTCAGTCAGCACCGAAATATAGGGCACGCCCGCCTGCTTGAGTTTCTCAAGGGCCGCTGAGGTTTTCGCCATCTGCATCAGCGAGAACAGCGCTTCCTGCATACGCGCACCACCCGAGGCAGCAAAGCAGACCAACGGAATGCCCTCTTCCAGAGCGATGGTGGCGGCACGTACAAATTTCTCACCCACCACAGCGCCCATAGAACCACCCATAAAGGTGAACTCAAACGCCACAGCAACGATCGGCAGGCCATCCAGCTCGCCGCGCATCGCCACCAGCGCGTCTTTCTCGCCAGTCTCTTTTTGCGCTGCGGTCAGGCGGTCTTTGTACTTCTTGGAGTCGCGGAATTTGAGGCGATCATTCGGCTCAATCTCTGCCGCGATCTCTTCGCGCCCCTGTTTATCCAGGAACCAGTCCAAGCGTTTGCGCGCCGTTAAGCGTAAATGATGCTCACACTTGGGGCATACGCTGTGATGTTTCTCTAATTCAGGCAGGTAGAGAACGGCTTCACACTTGGGACATTTACGCCAGAGACCATCGGGCACGCTGGCACGACGGTCTTTACGCTGGATACGCCCCATGGAGGGCACGATCTTGTCTAACCAGCTCATATCAAAAAGGCTTCCGTGTACGTCAAGGCTTGGCAGCGCCAAGCCTGATGAGTGTCGTCAATCAATTCAGTGTAGACGATGAGGGAACGCGCTTAGGCGTCCATCGCGGTGCGCATTTCTGCCAGCACGCTTTTTAACTGCCCGGCGATCGTTTCAGGCGCATCGACGCTATCGGCAATACGGTTAACCAGTGCACTGCCCACAATCACGCCGTCGGCAACTTTTGCCACTTCGGCAGCCGTCACACCATCGCGAATACCAAAACCAACGCAAAGCGGTAAATCGGTCATATCACGCAGTGGCGCAAGGTGCTCGGCAACGTCTTCAGCGTTCAGCGTTGCCGCACCAGTGACACCTTTTAGCGAAACATAGTAAAGGTAGCCCTCACCGTGGGCGCATATTGTAGCGGCACGGGCATGGGAAGTGGTAGGCGCAACGAGGAAAATCGCTGCCAAGCCACGTGCCTTCAGCAGCGGGCCGAACTCATCGGCTTCTTCTGGTGGCATATCAACTACCAGCACACCATCCACCCCAACACTCGCGGCTTTATCGGCAAACACCTCGTAGCCGATGCGCTCGATAGGGTTGAGATAGCCCATCAAGACGATGGGCGTCGTGGTGTCGGTTTGGCGAAACTCGGCCACCATTTCCAGCAGGTCCACCAAGCGAGTGCCCTGCTTCAGCGCCCGCTCACAGGCTTTCTGGATCACCGGGCCATCGGCCATGGGATCTGAAAACGGCACGCCAAGCTCAATCACATCAGCGCCCGCGTCTACCAAGGCATGCATAAAGCCAACAGTATACTGCGGTGCCGGGTCGCCTGCGGTGATGTAAGGGATCAGGGCTTTACGCCCCTGCTGCTTTAACTCTGAAAAACGCTGGTCAATACGATTCATGCTAGCCCTTAAAACTCGATGCCGTCGATTTTCGCAACGGTCATGATGTCTTTATCACCACGACCCGAGAGGTTCACCACAATATGCTGATCCGGGCGCATGGTGGGAGCCAGCACCTTGGCATGGGCCAACGCATGGGCAGACTCCAAAGCGGGCATAATGCCCTCCATGTGGGTCAGCTCACGGAAAGCTTCCAGCACCTCTTTATCGTTCGCGGCTACATAGTTAACCCGGCCCACGTCTTTCCACAGCGCGTGTTCGGGGCCAACGCCGGGATAATCCAGGCCTGCAGAAATAGAGTGCGTATCCGACACCTGCCCCGCCTCATCCGACATCAGGTAAGTTCGGTTTCCGTGCAGCACGCCACGCGGCGCGTTAGATGAGAGCGGTGCGGCGTGACGGCCTGTCTCTACCCCGTCGCCACCGGCTTCTACGCCGTACATGGCCACTGCATCATCCTCTACAAACGGATAGAAGAGACCCAGCGCGTTGGAGCCACCGCCCACGCAGGCGACCAGCGCATCGGGTAAACGGCCGATTTGCTCTAGTGACTGGCGACGGGCTTCGCGGCCCACCACGGCATTGAAATCACGCACCAACTGCGGATATGGGTGCGGACCCGCCACGGTGCCAATGATGTAGAAGGTATTGTCCACGTTCGTTACCCAGTCGCGCAGGGCTTCGTTCATGGCGTCTTTGAGCGTACGGGTGCCAGACTCCACCGGGATAACCCGGGCACCCAGCAGACGCATGCGGTAAACGTTGAGCTTCTGGCGCTGCACATCGGCAGCCCCCATATAGACATCGCACTCAAGGCCCAAGCGGGCGGCTACAGTGGCTGTGGCAACGCCGTGCTGGCCAGCACCGGTTTCAGCAATCACGCGCGGCTTGCCGGTCTTTTTCGCCAACAGCGCCTGACCAATGGTGTTATTAACCTTATGAGCGCCCGTGTGGTTGAGGTCTTCCCGCTTCAGCCAGATTTGCGCGCCGCCTAACGACTCCGACCAGCGCTTTGCATGATAAAGCGGAGATGGACGGCCCACGTAGTGAGCCAAGTCACGATCAAACTCGGCCTGAAAATCCGGATCATCACGCAAACTCAGATAAATCTGCTCCAACTCTTCCAGGGCAAAGCTTAAGGTTTCTGACACAAACCGGCCGCCGTAGGGGCCAAAATGACCACGGGCATCCGGCATTCGGGTCAGGTCGCTGAACTTGGTTTCAGTTGCTGAGACAGTCACAGGCATACCTCACAAGATCGCCAGAAAAGGCAAAAATGAATGAACAAACGTCTAGCGCGCCCACGTTCGCGGTGAGCCACGCATCGTAATTCTGAGTGCACGCAGGTGGTAACGCTTAATGCGTATTGGCCTGCGCCACATGACGAACAAAAGCGGCCATTAACTCGGCCTCTTTAACACCGGGGGATGCCTCAATACCGCCTGAAACATCAACCGCATACGGCGCTACCTGAGTCACCGCGGCGGCAATATTATTGGCTGTTAGCCCACCCGCGAGGATAACAGGTTTTTCCAAGGTTGCGGGGATTCTAGACCAATCAAAGGTCTCGCCAGTTCCACCCGGCACGCCCGGGCGGTAGGCATCTAACAGCAGCGCTTGCGCCGCCGCGTACTCTTTTGCCGCCTCGTGTAGGTCGATGTCATCACGCATGCGCAGCGCTTTAATCCAGGGTCGCCCAAACTGTTGGCAAAACGCCGCCGACTCATCGCCGTGGAACTGAATAAGATCTAAATGCGGCAGACACTGCTCAATCAGCTCGGCAGGCTGGTTCACAAATAGCCCCACGCGGGTCACAAACGCAGGCACCTGTACGGCAAGTATCCGCAGGGCCTCAGGGGTAATGCTGCGGCTACTTTTCGGCCACATCACAAAACCTAGCGCATCGACACCCAATGCCACCGCTTTGGCGATATCTTCCGGGCGAGTGAGCCCACAAAACTTGATACGCGTGCGTGTCATCAGCTGGCTCATGAGGAAGTCTCCTGCTGCTCGGGTTTCGCTTGCTTGGAGAACGTCAGCCGTCGCCTTGCGGCCACCCGAGGGCTTTCCGGCAATACGCGCTCTCCGGTCCACTCCCCAGTAAAGGCGAGTAGATTCGGGCCTAGCGGCTCTTTGGGTAGCTCGAAACGCTCATCGTAGATGGAGTCGACAAAATGCAAGCCGCAGGCAGGCGCCGTCACATCCCCTTTACGGCGGTTTTTCAGCGCCAGCAGGCGCTCAATATGCCCTTCGTCCTGCACGCCGCGCCCAACGCTTGCCAAGGCTCCTGCAATATTGCGAATCATGTGGTGCAAAAAGGCGTTGCCTTGAATATCGATGACCACCAGCGGGCCGTGACGCTTCACTTCCACAAAGTGCATTTGCCGCCAGGGGGTTTTCGACTGACAACCGGCGGCGCGAAAACTACTGAAGTCATGCTCGCCAACCAACGCCTGGGCAGCACGGTGCATGGCATCGGCATCCAGTGGGTCACGGCACCAGGTCACGTTAGCGCGCTCTAACACCGGGCGGCTAATTTGGTTCAAGAAAATATAGCGATAGCGGCGCCCCAGCGCCCCCAGGCGGGAGTGAAAATCGTCGGAAACCGGCTTCACCCAGCGCACGGCCACGTCTCTGGGTAGATTGGTATTGGCGCCAAAGATCCAGGCCTTTTCGGTGCGCTGAACCGGAGGGTCGAAGTGAATCACTTGGCGAGTGGCGTGTACGCCTGAATCTGTGCGCCCACTGGCATGGATACGCACCGGCGCGCCAGCCACCTTGGCTAACGCATCCTCGATGGCCTGCTGGACAGAGGCCGCATGCTTTAAACGCTGGAAGCCGCAAAAGCGTGAGCCATCGTACTCAACGCCCATCGCCAAACGGCCAGCCAGCGGTTGTGTCTCATCAAAGTGGTAGAACAGCGTCATCGAGCCACGTCATTTAGAGGATTTTGAAGGTTAGCTATTATCCCGACGTCGCGGCTCGAATGCCACCTCTTCGATTTCCCACTCCTCTTTGGGCACTCGCCGCGTGTGATTCGCGCTCTTAGACGGGGTCGTCGTGCCACTGTTCAGCCCATCGTTATACGCGCCCTCCTCACCCGTTTCCTCTTGTTTTAGCGATGGGGGGTTATAGTCAATGTAGTAATCCAGGGGCTGAGAGCGCTGATCCTCATCAGGCGGCGACACCTCGTCCTCCACGCCCTCCTTCGGGCTTTCCTGCTCATCGGCATGGGATAAATCATCGAGCGCACTGGCTTCCTGTTTCGCCGTCGAAGGCGCTAGCGATACCTGATCTTGGCTATCCGGTTTATGCTGCTGGCGCTGTGCCGCTAATCCCGATGCCTGGCTGCGTGTAAACACGTCATCGTCGTCCGCTTCCCACTCTTTTGGTGCTTCGCTGTCACTAACCGTTGGCGGCTCCTCATTTGGCGCAGCCATGCCGGGCTTCATTACCGGCGCTTCATCAAACGCTGCGGTCTCCAGCTCTGGCTCAGCAGCCTGTGATTCAAAAGGGGCAGCATGGGCAGGCTCCGCGACATGCGGCTCCGTGCGCCCTGAGGCTGTCGCAGCAGACGCCGGCGGAGGCGTTACAGAACGTTCGGTTACCGGAGCATCTTCCCACTGACGCTCTCGGCGCTTGCGCGACCAGACTAACCCTGCCAACAACAGCACGAGGGCAGCACTGGCTAGCGGCCACCGATACTCAGCCAGCGGCGCTAACACACTCCCCTGATTGGCAGTAGGTTCAGGTGAAGCGCCCTGGCCTTGCTCACGCCCTGCGCCTACCGAAAGCCCCGTTGCGACGGCATTAGCCGCGCGGCTCTCCTGCTGAGAGGCATTCAGTGCCTCGGTTAACGCAGCAACCTCCTGGCGTAGCTCAGCCAGCTCTATACGCAGCTGGGCTCGCTCTTCAAGCACTTGTTGGAGCATGGCTTGGCTTTCGGCCAGCTGCTCTATGACGTCATCTAAAGTAAGGCCAGCCAGCGCATTTTCAGGATTTTGCGCCTGCTCAGCGTCAAGTGGCTCTGCCGCTGACTCCGCGACAGAAGCGCTATCACCGGTGGCCTGATCCGGCTCTTCCTGCGGGATTTCTGCCGCCGCTTCGGCAGGCGGCGATTGACTTGTCCGCCGCATTGCTTGTACCGCACGCGCTGCCTCACCGGGTGAGCGCGCCATCACCTGCTCCCGGCTCGGCACCGCCAACGTTTGGCCAGCGCGCAGGCTATTGATATTGCCAGAGGGAAAAACGCTCGGATTTGCATCCACCAGCGCCACTATCATCTGCTGTACGCTAGCATTATCGGGCTTAATCCGGTCGGCCACACTCCACAGCGTATCGCCACTTGCCACATAAGCGGTGTTATTCGCTGTGGAAGTGCTACCGCCGCTTGGCACGCCTGGGGCTGCAGAAGCGGCAGACTGGCGATTGGGTAGAGCAATTTTCTGCTGCTCACGCGATGGACTGCGTACATTCACCATATTGGGCGGGTCAAACAGCAGCATAATCGCTTCCGTACGCCGCCCTTCAGGCGTAGTGATGGTGACCAAGAGATCCAACCATGGCTCGCTCACCGCTTGCTCAGAACGCAGCACCAACTGTGGGCCACCGGGCATATGCTGTAATTCAGCGCGCACGCTGGCGACCAGCGGCGTCCACTCTAAGCCCAGCGCGTTAAAGGCAGCTTCATTTGCAATTTCCACGCGTACATCGTCTAGCGCCACACCGGCGGCATCGACCAGCGGCACGGTGGCATCTAGCGGCGATTGCAGCGGAGAATTCACGGTGGCTTGCCCAAGCCCAACCGCTAAAGCCAACGGGCTAACAGCGCTCAGTGGCAACCACAACCACCATGCCAGCTTCTTTTTCATGTAGGGCCCCTACTGCCTGCGATTCACTGCCACGATGCAACACCTTCATTCTGTTGCGACGAGATAAGTTAGTTCGTTCTCATCATAGCGTATTTATCATGGCGTTATGTTCAACGCATACATTTGCATGAAGTGACGGATTAGAAACATAAGTCACGGCAAAAAAATGGGAAGCTGCGAACAGCTTCCCATTTTTAGCTAGCGATTAAACGCCGGTGTTTCGCGACCGCTTACTGCTCACGCAGAATTTTCAGCATGCGCTTGAGCGGCTCAGCAGCACCCCACAGCAGCTGGTCACCCACGCTGAACGCTGAAAGGTATTCACCGCCCATTTTCAGCTTACGCAGGCGGCCTACCGGCACTTGCAGCGTGCCAGTGGCAGCCGCAGGCGTTAGGCCCGCAATGGTGGCGTCTTTGTCGTTGGGGATCAGCTTGACCCACTCGTTATGCTTGGCAATACGTTCTTCAATCTCATCCAGCGGCACATCTTGCTTCAGCTTGATGGTGAACGCCTGGCTGTGAGAGCGCATAGCACCAATACGTACGCAGAGGCCATCAATGGGAATCGGGTTGTTCTCAAGACCCAGAATCTTGTTGGTCTCGACGCTACCCTTCCACTCTTCACGGCTCTGGCCGCTATCCAACTTGGTGTCGATCCACGGCAAAAGGCTGCCTGCTAACGGCGCAGCGAAGTTGTCTGTGGGGAAATCACCGCTGCGCATGGCTGCCGTCACTTTGCGGTCGATGTCCAGAATCGCGCTTGCCGGGTCGGCCAGCTCGCTGGAAACGCTGTCGCGCAGCTGGCCCATCTGGTTCAGCAGTTCACGCATGTGCTTGGCACCGGAGCCAGACGCCGCTTGGTAGGTCATGGAGGTCATCCACTCGACCATATCGGCTTCAAACAGGCCGCCTAAGCCCATCAGCATCAAGCTAACGGTACAGTTGCCACCAACGAAGGTTTTGGCACCTTTCGCCAGCTGCGCATCGATGACCTTGCGGTTCACCGGGTCGAGGATGATGGTGGCTTCGTCTTCCATCCGCAGGGTGCTGGCGGCATCGATCCAGTAGCCTTGCCAACCGCCGCTGCGCAGGTCGCCGTAGACCTTCTGGGTGTAGTCACCGCCCTGACAGGTGATGATCACGTCCAGCGCTTTCAGGTCATCCAGTGCAAACGCATCTTTCAGCGGAGGCACGTCCACGCCGATGTCGGGGCCGGGCTGGCCAACTTGAGAAGTGGTGAAAAAGATCGGCTCAATGCCGTTAAAATCACCATCTTCCTGCATGCGCTGCATCAGCACCGAGCCAACCATGCCACGCCATCCCACGAAACCGACTTTCAACATGTGAAGTCCTCCAACTAAGAATGAGACCTATATTATACACACATATCAGACACGACGTCGGCCACCCCTGAGGGCGGCCGACGCGGTCTGTTTACAAAGCAACAAGGCGAATCAGTTAGTTAGCAAGCTCGCTTTATGCTTGATAATGCTCGAACGCCGCGAGTACGGCGTCCCCCATCTCAACCGTCGAGACGCGCTTCATGCCTTCAGAGGCGATATCGGCGGTACGCAAGCCATCGTCCAACACGCTACCCACGGCGGCTTCGATACGCTCGGCCATCGCCGTTTCATTGAGCGAGTAACGCAGCATCATCGCCACGGAGAGCATCATGGCCAGCGGGTTGGCGATGTTTTGGCCCGCGATATCCGGCGCGCTGCCATGGCAAGGTTCGTACATGCCCTGACCGCTCTCGTTGAGCGAGGCAGACGGCAGCATGCCAATGGAACCTGTCAGCATGGCAGCGGCATCGGAGAGAATGTCGCCAAACATGTTGCCGGTGACCACCACATCGAACTGCTTCGGCGCGCGCACCAGCTGCATGGCAGCGTTGTCCACGTACATGTGGGACAGCTCGACATCCGGGTACTCCGGCGCCAGCCGCTCCATGACCTCACGCCACAGAATCGTCACTTCCAGCACGTTGGCCTTGTCCACCGAGCAGAGCTTTTTGCCCCGCTTCTGGGCCATCTCAAAGGCGACGCGGCCAATGCGCTCGATTTCGCTTTCGGAGTAGACATAGGTGTTGAAACCAACACGCTCACCGTTACGCTCTTCGATACCGCGCGGCTGCCCGAAGTATATGCCTCCGGTCAGTTCCCGCACGATCATGATATCCAAGCCCGCCACCAACTCCGGCTTTAGGCTGGAAGCGCTGGCTAGCTGCGGGTAGAGCATGGCCGGGCGAAGGTTGCCGAACAGACCGAGATTCTTACGCAGCCCCAGCAGGCCTTTTTCAGGGCGCTTGGAAAGGTCTTCGAGTTTATCCCACTTGGGGCCACCCACCGCACCCAGCAGAATGGCGCTGGCGGCTTTGGCTTTTTCCAGTGTTTCAGCGGGCAGCGGCTCGCCGTGGACATCGTAAGCGGAACCGCCCACCAAGCCCTCTTCTACCTCGATATCCAAGCCCGCCTCTTGGCAGGCTTTCAATAACCGCGCCGCCTGAGCCGCGATTTCCGGGCCGATACCATCACCGGGCAGCAGTAACACTTTATGAGTCATGCTCAATCCTTAGCACTGATAATTTAGATATTCATAGCCCATGGCAACTCTCTGCGAGGGCGCTGTGAACCCCTCCCTGGGCGCTACTTTTGCCATCCATGGCAAAAGACCCTCGCATAGACTTGCCCTTGCCATTACTCGGTGAGTGGACGCTAAGCTGGCTGGCGGAACAGCCACGGGCGCTGCTGGCGATGCTTCTCTTCAAAGCTACGAATAGCGTCTTCGTCTTGCAGGGTGATGCCAATATCGTCCAAGCCATTCAGCAGGCAGTGCTTGCGGAATGCGTCCACCTCAAACTCCAGAATTTCGCCGCTGGGCGTGATCACCCGCTGGTGCTCAAGGTCGATATCTAACTGATAACCCTCGTTGGCCTCTACTTCAGCAAACAGGCGATCCACTTCCTCTTCCGCCAGGGTGATCAGCAGAATGCCGTTCTTGAAGGCGTTGTTGTAGAAAATATCGGCAAAGCTCGGGGCAATCACGACTTTAAAACCGAAATCTTCCAGCGCCCAAGGCGCGTGTTCGCGGGAACTACCGCAACCGAAGTTACGGCGCGCCAGCAGTACCTCAGCGCCCTGGTAACGCGGCTGGTTCAATACGAAATCCGGATTCAGCGGGCGCTTCGAGCAGTCTTGCCCCGGCTGGCCTTCATCCAGGTAGCGCAGCTCGTCAAACAGGTTGACGCCAAAGCCCGTGCGCTTGATGGACTTCAAAAACTGCTTGGGAATGATCAAGTCGGTGTCGACGTTAGCGCGATCTAACGGCGCAACCACGCCTTCAAAACGTTCGAACTTTTTCATGGCTTAGGCCTCCTGCGCGTGAGTGGCGTCGTTAGCGGGTAAGGTGCGTACATCAACAAAGTGGCCGGCAATCGCCGCCGCCGCCGCCATAGCAGGGCTCACCAAGTGAGTACGACCGCCATAACCCTGGCGACCCTCGAAGTTACGGTTAGAGGTAGACGCACAATGCTCGCCCGCGCCCAGCTTATCGGCGTTCATGGCCAAACACATGGAGCAGCCCGGCTCGCGCCATTCAAAGCCCGCCTCAATGAAGATTTTGTCCAGGCCTTCCGCTTCCGCTTGGCGCTTCACCAAGCCAGAACCCGGCACCACCATGGCCAGCTTGATGGAATCGGCCACTTTGTTGCCCTTGGCCACTTTTGCCGCTTCACGCAGGTCTTCAATACGCGAGTTAGTACAGGAGCCGATAAAGACTTTATCCAACTTGATATCGGTGATCTTCTGATTCGCCTGCAAGCCCATGTACTCCAACGCGCGGGCGTGGCTGCGCTGAACGGTTTCGTCATCGGCCGCTTGCGGGTCGGGTACTTGGCCTGAAATACCGGTGACCATTTCCGGGCTGGTGCCCCAGCTCACCTGCGGTTCGATCTCTTCGGCTTTCAGCGTCACCACTTTATCGAAGTGAGCGTCTGCATCCGACACCAGGTTGCGCCAATCGGCTACGGCGGCTTCCCACTGCTCGGCGGTGGGCGCAAAGGGGCGCTCAGCGAGGTAGTCGATGGTGGTATCGTCCACGGCGATCAGGCCCACGCGAGCACCCGCTTCAATCGCCATGTTGCACACCGTCATGCGGCCTTCCATGGAGAGCGACTCGATGGCGCTGCCAGCGAACTCGATGGCGTAGCCTGTGCCGCCTGCGGTGCCAATCTTGCCGATAATCGCCAGCACTACGTCTTTTGCGGTCACGCCCAGGCCCAGCTCGCCTTCGACGCGCACCTGCATGTTTTTCATCTTTTGCGCCAGCAGGCACTGAGTGGCTAATACATGCTCCACTTCTGACGTACCAATACCGTGAGCCAAGGCACCAAATGCGCCGTGGGTGGCGGTGTGGGAGTCGCCGCATACCACGGTCATACCGGGCAATGTAGCGCCCTGCTCGGGGCCAACCACGTGCACGATACCCTGGCGTGGGTCGTTGATTTTGAACTCTTCGATGCCGTACTCGACGCAGTTATCGTCCAGGGTTTGCACCTGAATAAGCGAGACCGGGTCTTTAATGCCGCTATTGCCCTCGGCGCGCTCTTTCACCGTGGTGGGCACGTTGTGGTCCGGCGTTGCCAGGTTGGCATCCAAACGCCAGGGCTTACGGTTGGCCAAACGCAGGCCTTCGAACGCCTGGGGCGAGGTCACTTCGTGGAGCAACTGGCGGTCGATGTAGATCAGCGCCGTACCATCATCGCGCTGTTTCACCAAGTGCTGGTTCCAGAGTTTGTCGTAAAGGGTTTGACCTGACATGTGGCTCTCCTGGGCAGTGCCCTGCTAGTTCGGTATGGCAGCCTCTGCGTGCTGCTTAAATTGCGATGAACAGGAGTGTTACGCGACTCGTGCATAAAAGCAATTCATGTTATTCATACTTTAGATTCCAAATAGGAATAAATGACCAGGAGCCGCCGTGGATACCCAAAGCCTGCAAGCCTTTCTCGCCGTGGCGGAAACCCAGAGCTTCTCCCGCGCTGCCGAGCAGCTCCATCTCACGCAGCCCGCCGTCAGCAAGCGCATCGCCACACTGGAAGACCTGCTGGGCACGCGGCTCTTCGACCGCATTGGACGGCGCATCGCACTCACCGAGGCGGGTAACGTGCTGCTACCCAAAGCTCAGCGCATTCTATTTACCGTGGAAGATAGCCGCCGCGCGCTGGCGAATCTCTCTGGCCAAGTGGGCGGCAAACTGACGCTCGCCACCAGCCACCATATTGGTTTGCACCGGCTGCCGCCGCTATTAAAGCAGTACACCCAGCGCCACCCAGAAGTCGCGTTAGACCTGCACTTTTTAGATTCCGAACTGGCCTACCAGGGCGTAATGGATGGCACGCTGGAAATGGCCATTGTGACGCTCGCCCCTCACCCCGTTGAACAACTGCAGGTAGTCGAGCTTTGGCGAGACCGGCTGTGTTTTGTCTGCGCCAAAGACCACCCGCTGGCCCAACGCAGCCGTGCTGATGACAAGCCCCTGAGCTTGGCGGAACTGTGTGAAGTGAACTGCATATTGCCGGGAGCCAAAACCTTTACCCGCACGCTGATTGGCCAGCGCTTTGAAGAAGCAGGTCTTAACCTGCCCGTGAGTATGTCCACCAACTACCTTGAAACGCTCAAAATGATGTGTGGCGTTGGTTTAGGATGGAGCCTGTTACCCGAAAAAATGCTCGACAGCGAGCTAGTAGCGCTACCCGTAGACACCGCGCCCATCCATCGTCCGTTGGGCTATCTAGTACATAACAACCGCACGCTCTCTAATGCTGCCCGCAAAATGATTGAGCAATTGGAAGCAAATCGCGAAACATAAAGCTACAAAAAAGCTTACCTTCAGGAACCGCTGATCAATTCGTCTCTAAGCGGCTGAAACGCTCATAATGGCACTTTCACTGCATCAGCGGTCGCTTTCTGACCAGCGAAGGTGGTCTGTTTCCCCTGCCAGCCGGATTAGCCGGCTGGCAGGGCAGATGACAGCTGTGGCGGGATGCGTGCAGCGCTTCCCTTAGCTTAGCCTCCCCACACCGAACACGGTAAGCTTGGCGGCACTCTCGTTGCTGAAGATGCTTTACCCATGACAACCCACTGGATTCTTGGCCCTGGGGCCATTGGCCGTTTATTGGCGCACTCGCTGGCCCCGTTTGTGGAGGTGGCGGTGATTGGCCGCCGTGAATTGCCTACGCGGCAGGTGCTCACCACGCCAGAAGGCGAAGCGCGTGATCAGTACTTAACCTCACTCGCCGCTAAACAGTTGGTGGCTAATGCCCCTAAGCCGCCTGCGTTTGTGCATATCACTACCAAAGCGATGGCTGCCGAGGCGGCGCTTTCGAGTATTGCCAGCCTGCTGCCCCCCTCTACCCCGCTGGTGCTGTGGCAGAACGGTTTTTATGCCCAGCCACGCATTACCCAAACGTGGCCTGGGCCGGTGCTGTGCGCTACCACTACTCAGGGGGCCTACTTAACCGGGGATGATGGCGTGGTACACGCAGGCCGTGGGCCAACGTTTATCGGGGATTTGGATAACCAGCACGCAGGACTAGCGGAATCTTTAGCGACGCTGTTGAGTGAGGCTGGCTTTACTGCTTCGGCGGTGGGCGATATTCGTAGCCGCTTATGGCAGAAGTTAGCGGTGAATGCGGCGATTAACCCGTTGGTAGCGCTTAATGGCGTGCGTAATGGTGAGCTTCGTGGTGATGCCTACTCGGGCCGCGTGGTTGCCGTGGTGAAGGAAGTGGCTGCGATTTTAGCGAAGGAAGAGGTTGCCCCGCCGAATGGTGGTGAAGGTGACGCCGTGTGGCTAGCGTTAGTGTGGCAGGTGGTGGAGTACACGGCGAATAATAAAGCCTCTATGTTGCAGGATGTGGAGGCGAGGCGGCTTACCGAACGCGGGGCGATTTTAGGGCCTTTGATTGAGAGCGCTGAGCGGCATGGGTTGGGGTGTGAGGTGTTAAAGGGGTTAGATCAGGAGTTGGCATTATTGGAGGCTGGGTTTTAGGTGGGCTTGGGTGGCTGAATCGTCGCGCGCTGAAGCGCCCTCCCACATGCGTTCCCAGCAGCACTTTCACAAGCACTTTCACAAGCACTAAATTCAAATGTTGTGATAACAGCCGGTAGCTTAATTAAGTATATAGATAACAGCCCAGGGCAGCGTTGCTGCCCCTCGCGGTTGCCTCACGTTGCTCGTTATCACGCACTACAAGATGTGTTTAGCTCGTGGGCGTGGTTGCTCGTTGGGTTAGCAATAGCCTTTTAAGTGACGGGAATCATCACTACTTTGCGGTAGGCGGGGCGTTCGGCGAGCTGCTCTACCCAGCGCTGTAGAAGCGGGCGGGGCTGCCAAGTAAGGCCGCTGTTTAAGAGATTGTAGGTGAACGGGGCGATGGCGATATCGGCAAGGCCGAATTCATCGCCAGAGAACCAGGGTTGCTGGCTTAACGCGACGTCTAGCTGGGCGAAGAGTTTTTCGCAGGTGGCGATGGCGGGGTCTAGCAGTGTGCTATCGCGCTGTTCCGGCGGGGTGCGTACATAGCCCATCAAAATGGTGCGGTGGGCGGGGGTCAGCAGGCTGCTAGACCAGTCCATCCACTTTTCCATTTGCGCCCTTTTGGCAGGGTTTGCAATCCATAAATGGTTGGGGCCGTACTGAGCCGCTAGGTAGCGGATGATGGTGTTGGACTCCCACAGCACGCTTTGGGTGGCGTCATCTTTAAGCAGCGGCACCAAACCGTTGGGGTTCATGGCGAGGTATTCCGGCGTGTCGTTTACGCCGTGTTGCAGGCCTGCCATGATCTGCTCGAACGGTAGTTCCAGTTCTTCCAGTGCCCAGAGCACTTTTTTGACGTTAGTTGAGTTGTTGCGGCCCCAAAGCGTAATCATGGCAATCCTTGTTGTTGGTTAGTTTTGTGGCGCGACCAGGGCGGCGTTGCCGCCCTTCGCGGGTGCCTCGCGCTGCTCGTTACCACGCGCTACGCCACCCCCTCACGATTTACCACTTACCACTCACTACTCACTCTTATCCTGATACAACTTGAGCAGGCTGGAGAAGTCGAGTTTGCCGTTGCCGCCTGCTTTGTGCAGGGTGAACAACGAACGGGCGGCGGAGCCCATGGGCACGGGGGATGCGCATTGCTGGCTCACGTCCATGGCGAGGCCTAAGTCTTTGATCATTAGATCCACCTGGAAGCCGCCCTGGTAGCCTTTCGAGGCGGGGGCGTTTTCCATCACCCCTGGGTAGGGGTTGTAGACGTTCAGCGCCCAGTTGCCGCCGGAGCTTTGCTTCATGATTTCCGAAAGCACGGCGGGGTCTAGGCCGTTTTTGACGCCCATGTTGATCGCTTCGCAGGTGCCCGCCATCAGAATCGAGAGCAGCATGTTATTGCACACTTTGGCGACCTGCCCCGCGCCGTGGTCGCCTGCGTGGAAGATGTTTTTACCCATGGCTTGCAGCACTGGCTGCGCCTGGGCGAACTGAGCCTCCGAGCCGCCGACGATAAAGGTCAGCGCGCCCGCCTGGGCACCGCCCACCCCACCGGAAACCGGTGCATCTACAAAGCCAATGCCCTTTTCAACGCCAGCAGCGGCTACTTGACGGGCGGTATCGGCATCAATGGTGGAGCAATCAATCACCAGCGCGCTGGGTTTAATTACTTCAAACAGCGGCGCGTCACCATCCACGTAAAGCCCGCGCACGTGCTTGCCTGCGGGCAGCATGGAAATAATGAAATCGGCGTCGGTAGCGGCCTCTGTGGCGGTGGCGGCAACGTCGCAGCCTTGGGATTTCGCGGTTTCCAGCGCTTGGGCGGAAAGGTCGAAAGCGCGCACGATAAAACCTGCTTTCGCCAGGTTGGCAGCCATCGGGCCGCCCATATTGCCTAAACCAATAAACGCAACGGTAGTCATCTTTTTGTCCTTATTAGCGTGTTGTAGAGAGTGCGGTGTGCGTTATTTAAGATCTGCCAGCGGGCTGGTGTCCCATGCGGGTGCCAGCAGCTCGTCTATAAAGGAAGGCTCGACCGAGGCCACGTCTGGGTAGGTCCAGCTTGGCTGGCCGTCTTTATCCACCAGCAGCGCGCGCACGCCTTCGGGGAACTCCCGGTGGCGGCAGCACTGCACAGAGAGCGAAAGCTCAAACTGAAACACTTCCGCCAGCGACATATGCTTGGCACGGGCGAGCTGCTCGTGAATCAATTTGACCGAAACGGGGCTGCCGTGGGCCAAGGTTTTTTGCGCTTTGCTGAACCACTTGTCGTCGGTCTCGACTGCCAACACAGCCTCAACCATCTGCTCGACGGTGTCGTGATCCATCAGCTCACGAATTAAAGATGACGACTTGTAAACTGGCGCTTCCATCTCCGCGAACACTTCTTGGGAGGCCTGTTCCAGCTCGCGCAGTACGTGATTCACCACGCCGTGGGCGTCGGTGTGTTCGCCTTCGCCCCAGCTGGCTGCTAGCAGCTTTTCGGCCAGCTCGTCGCGGTAGTGGCTGGCAATGGCGCGGTCGGCAAGGCCCAGGTGAACCGCATCCGGGGCGTTAATTTGCCCACCGGTCATGGCCAGAAACCGCCCGGCGCCGCCCGGTAGGCGGTTAAGGAACCAGCTCGCGCCTACATCCGGGTACAACCCAATGGTAACTTCTGGCATAGCCAACCGGGAGGTTTCCGTGACGATGCGGTGGCTGCTGCCGCTTAACAGGCCCATGCCGCCGCCCATCACGATGCCGTTGCCCCAGCAGATCACCGGTTTGGGGAAGGTGTGCAGCTGGTAATCCAGGCGGTACTCGTTCTCGAAGAAGCGCTCGGGGAAGTCCGCGGCACCTTCACCTTGAATGGCTTTGTAGAGGTTGACCACATCGCCACCGGCGCAGAAGGCTTTTTCGCCTGCGCTATCCAGCAGCACGGCTACGACCCGCTCGTCGCTTTGCCACTGGTTTAGGCGCGGCAGGATCTCTTCGATCATTTCCAGCGTGAGCGCATTTAAAGAGCGCTCGGCGTTCAGGGTAATCTCGCCAATCACGTGGCCATCTTGGGTGGTGTGCTCTTCAAACAGTACGCAACTCATGGTTTGTCCTTATATGCTCGGGGCTTGGTGATATGTGCCCTGACAGCTATAGCTCAGCGGCACCGTCGGCCAGTACGCGGCGGGAAATAATCAGCCGCATAATCTCGTTGGTACCTTCCAGAATACGGTGTACGCGGGTGTCGCGCACGTAGCGCTCCATCGGGTACTCCTTGATGTAGCCATTGCCGCCGTAGAGCTGCAGCGCTTCGTCGCACACCTTGAAGCCCACATCGGTAGCGAACCGCTTGGCCATCGCACAGTAGGTGGTGGCATCCGGGTGGCCCGCATCCAGCTTGGTGGCGGCCATGCGTACCAGTTGGCGGGCGGCCACCAGCTCGGTCACCATATCGGCTAGGCGAAACTGCAGCGCTTGGAACTCGGCCAGGCGCTTACCGAACTGCTTGCGCTCTAGCATGTACTCGCGGGCTTTATTGAGCGCCTGCTGAGCGGTGCCGATCGAACACGTCGCAATATTGATGCGCCCGCCGTCCAGGCCCTTCATGGCGATTTTGAAGCCGTCGCCCTCGTTGCCCAGCAGGTGGTTAGCGGGTACACGCACGTCTTCAAAGGTAATCATGCGGGTGGGCTGGCTGTTCCAGCCCATTTTGTCCTCTTTGCGGCCATAGCTGATGCCCTCGCTCTTGGCATCCACCGCGAAGGCGGAAACGCCGCTGGGGCCTTCGCCGCCGGTGCGCGCCATCACCACCAGGAAATCGGTGCTACCCGCGCCGGAAATAAACATCTTGCTGCCGTTCAGCACGTAGTGCTCGCCATCGCGCTTGGCGGTGGTTTTCAGCGAGGCCGCATCGGAGCCTGCGTTGGGTTCGGTTAAGCAGTAAGAGCCCAATAGCTCGCCGGTCGCCAGCTTTTCGCCCCACTGCGCCACGGCGTCCGGTGTGCCGAAGTCCGCCAGCATCCAGGTCACCATGTTGTGGATGGTGAGGTACGCGGTGGTGGAGGTGCAGCCCATCGAGAGCTGTTCAAAAATAATGCTGGCATCAAGCCGGGAAAGGCCCAGTCCGCCGACACTTTCCGGGGCGTAGAGCGAACAGAAGCCCAACTCCCCTGCTTTACGAATCACATCGACGGGGAAAAAAGATTCTGCGTCCCATTCGGCGGCGTGGGGTTCTAGCTCGTTCTGGGCGAACGCCCGGGCCATATCAGAAAAAGCGACCTGGTCTTCACTTAGCTCAAAATTCATGGCGTATCTCCACAGTGCGTGGATGCACCGCGCCTAGGCAGGCGGCAGGCAAGTCACGCATTAGCTGTTGTCATTATTAGCAATGTTGACGTTTACGTTAACTTATATTCTTACCCTACCTTGCGCAACCAAATCCCCCACGACCTTTGGCGTAGAAATGGGCTTACGGCCTTATTTCACAAGCAGAAAAAAGGGTGCCCGAAGGCACCCAATCCACGGACAGACGCGGTTAACGGGAATCCATCACTTAAAGTTTTTACGGTACATTTTGGCCAGCTCGCCGATGATGCCGCTACGGAAGCTCAGCACGCACACCACAAAGATGATGCCCAGAATCACGCTCACCCAGTTCCCCAACGGCGACTGCGCCAGCAGATGCTGCAGGCTAACCACTAGCCCCGCCCCCATCAGCGGGCCAAGCAGCGTGCCTACACCGCCCAGCAGTGTCATCAAAATCACCTCACCCGACATATGCCAGTGGGCATCGGTGAGCGAGGCCAGCTGGAACACCACGGTTTTAGTGGAACCTGCCAAACCTGCTAGCGCCGCCGAGAGAACGAAAGCCAACAGCTTGTAGGCATCGACGTTGTAGCCCAGCGACACGGCGCGGGGCTCGTTCTCGCGAATGGCTTTCAGCACTTGCCCAAAGGGTGAATGAACCGTGCGCTGAATCACCGCGAAGCCAAACACGAACACGGCGAAGACGAAGTAGTACATGCACTTGGTCACTTCGTCTGCACGCATGAGGTAGGACGCCTCTTGTTGTTCTTGTACGGTGGGAAGCGAAACTCGTTAGCCAGCAACGCATCCTTACCTGAACGTAAGGTGTAAGTGCAAACTAGCAACCCCACACAGGGTATTACAATTACAACTTTGGTCTACGCACCACTCTGATGCACCAAATTAAAGCTTAAAAGCCTTTATTTATCAGTTATTTTTTAAAATTCAACGGTAACTCACTCATTGCAATCTCAGCTTTACGTTAACGTAAACTTGTTTTAGCCTCATGGTCAGTGTTCCATAGGGACATCCCCCTATCGACGAGAATAACGATCATGAGCAAAACCTACTCGATCAGCGAACTGGCCAGCGAGTTTGATGTGACCACGCGTAGCATCCGCTTTTATGAAGATCAGGAGCTACTGCATCCCACCCGCCGGGGCCAGACACGTATTTACAGCAGTAAAGATCGCGTACGGCTAAAGCTGACACTGCGCGGCAAACGCCTGGGGTTTTCGCTGGCGGAAATCCGCGAGCTGTTTGAGCTGTGGGATGAGACCCGCAGCGGCAGCGAAAAGCAGCTACACCTGATGCTGAGCAAAATCAGCGAGCGTAAAGCCGCGCTGGAACAGCAGATGAAAGACATCACGATGGTGCAGTTGGAGCTTGAAAGCGCTGAGAGTCGCTGCCGCCAAGCCCTCGAAGAGCTTAACGAGAAACATCCGGCCACCGCGAAATAAACAACCTCAACGAATAACGACCCGATTAACAACGACAAGGTGATTGACCATGTTTTCCCACTATTCAGAACTAAATTTCGGTCTTGACGATGAACTGAACATGCTGCGTGAGCAGGTCAACGCCTTTGCCGCCAGTGAGATTGCCCCACGCGCCGCCGAGATCGACCACAACAATGAGTTTCCCAACGACCTGTGGAAGAAATTCGGCGATATGGGCCTGCTGGGCATTACCGTACCGGAAGAAGATGGCGGCAGCGGTATGGGCTACTTGGCCCACTGTATCGCCATGGAGGAGATCTCCCGGGCCAGTGCTTCCGTCGGGCTCTCCTACGGCGCGCACTCCAACCTGTGCGTTAACCAGCTCAAGATCAACGCCTCCGCCGAGCAAAAAGCCAAATACCTGCCCAAGCTAATGAGCGGCGACCACGTGGGCGCGCTGGCGATGTCAGAGCCCGGCGCTGGCTCCGATGTGGTCTCCATGCAGCTGCGCGCCAAAGAGGATGGCGACCACTACATTCTCAACGGCAACAAAATGTGGATCACCAACGGTCCCGATGCCGATGTGCTGGTGGTGTACGCCAAAACCGACCCGGATGCCGGCTCCAAAGGCATCACCGCCTTTATTATCGAAAAAGGCATGCCGGGCTTTTCCACCGCCCAGAAGCTCGACAAGCTGGGCATGCGTGGCTCTAACACCTGCGAGCTGGTCTTCCAGGATTGCCGCGTACCCGCCGAGAACGTGCTGGGCGAAGTAGGCAAAGGCGTTCGCGTATTGATGAGCGGCCTGGATTACGAGCGCACCGTTCTGGCCGCTGGCCCCATTGGCATCATGCAAGCCGCCATGGACATCGTCATTCCTTACATCCATGAGCGTAAGCAGTTCAATCAATCCATCGGTGAGTTCCAACTGGTGCAGGGCAAGGTGGCGGATATGTACACCACCCTAAACGCCTGCCGCGCTTATTTATACGCCGTCGCGGCCGCCTGCGACCGTGGCCAAACTTCTCGTAAAGATGCCGCTGGTGTCATCCTCTACTGCGCTGAAAAAGCCACCCAGGTCGCGCTGGATGCCATCCAGCTACTGGGCGGCAACGGTTATATCAACGAGTACCCCACCGGCCGCTTGCTGCGCGACGCGAAGCTTTACGAAATTGGCGCGGGCACCAGCGAGATTCGCCGGATGCTGATTGGCCGCGAACTTTTCACCGAAAGCCTTTAACAAAAATTAGCAGGGGCGCGCCATGAGCACACTCTCCACACAGATCAACCCGCGCAGCGATGTGTTTCAGGCCAACGAGGCCGCCATGCTGGGGGAAGTCAACAAACTCCGTGAACTCACTGCGGCCATTGCACAAGGAGGCGGTGAGAAAGCCCGCGCCCGCCATGAGAGCCGTGGCAAGCTGTACGTGCGTGACCGCATCGACCATTTGATTGATGAAGGCTCGCCGTTTCTGGAGTTTTCCGCGCTGGCGGCGCATCACGTTTACGACAGTGAGGTACCTGCCGCAGGCGTGATCACCGGGATTGGTCGGGTGTCTGGCGTTGAGTGCGTGATTGTGGCCAACGACGCCACGGTAAAAGGCGGCACCTATTTCCCACTTACGGTGAAAAAGCACCTGCGTGCCCAGGAAATTGCCCGCAAGCACCGCCTGCCGTGCATCTACTTGGTGGATTCTGGCGGTGCCTTCCTGCCCCGCCAGGACGAAGTCTTCCCCGACCGCGACCACTTCGGGCGTATTTTCTACAACCAGGCCACGATGTCCGCTGAAGGCATTCCACAGATCGCCGTGGTGATGGGCTCCTGTACCGCAGGGGGTGCATATGTGCCTGCCATGGCGGATGAGTCCATCATTGTCAAAGAGCAAGGCACGATCTTCCTGGGTGGCCCACCGCTGGTAAAAGCCGCCACGGGGGAGAGCATCAGCGCCGAGGACTTGGGCGGTGCGGACGTTCACGCCAAAGTGAGCGGTGTAGCCGACCACTACGCCGAAAATGACGCCCATGCGCTGCAGCTTGCCCGCGCCTGCGTATCGCGTCTGAACTGGCAAAAGCGCGGCCAGCTGGCCATGCAGCCGCCTAGGCCGCCCAAGCTCGACCCTTCAGAGCTTTATGGCATCGTCGGCACCGACCTGAAAAAGCCCTACGACGTGCGCGAAGTGATCGGCCGCATCGTCGATGGCTCCGACTTTGACGAGTTCAAACGCTACTACGGTGACACGCTGGTGACCGGCTTTGCCCATATTCACGGCTACCCGGTGGGGATCGTGGCGAATAACGGCGTGCTGTTTTCTGAGAGCGCAGTAAAAGGCGCGCACTTTATTGAGCTGTGCGCCCAGCGCAAAATCCCGCTGGTGTTCCTGCAGAACATCACCGGCTTTATGGTTGGCTCCAAGTACGAGCATGAAGGCATTGCCAAGCACGGCGCCAAACTCGTCACCGCCGTGGCCTGCGCCAACGTGCCGAAATACACCGTGCTGATTGGCGGCAGCTTCGGCGCGGGTAACTACGGTATGTGTGGGCGCGCTTACGACCCCAATCTGCTGTTCATGTGGCCCAACGCGCGTATTTCGGTGATGGGTGGCGAACAGGCGGCGGGCGTACTTTCCCAGGTAAAACGCGAGCAGTACGAGCGCGAAGGCCGAGAATGGAGCAAAGAGGACGAAGAAGCGTTCAAAAAGCCCACCCGCGACCAGTACGAGCATCAGGGCCACCCCTACTACGCCAGCGCCCGCCTGTGGGATGACGGCGTGATCGACCCGCTGCAAACCCGCGATGTGCTGGGGCTGTCACTGGCCGCCGCGATGAATGCCGAAGTCAAAGAGACGCGCTTCGGCGTGTTCCGGATGTAAGGGGCGAACATCATGGCTTACTCAACATTAGTCAT
This sequence comes from Halomonas sp. KX33721, assembly GCF_001596805.1. Lineage (NCBI taxonomy): Bacteria > Pseudomonadati > Pseudomonadota > Gammaproteobacteria > Oceanospirillales > Halomonadaceae > Halomonas > Halomonas sp. KX33721. The sequence goes on from NZ_LVIA01000032.1 coordinate 102,131, forward strand.
CGAGGCGGGTATCGCTCGCCTAACCTTAAACCGCCCAGAGGTGCATAACGCCTTTGACGATAGCCTGATTGCCGAGCTAAACGCGCACCTGGAAAAGCTCCACGGCTTGGTAAGTGCAGGCGACGTACGGGTGGTGGTGCTCGGCTCTGAAGGCAAAAGCTTCTCGGCGGGCGCGGACCTGAACTGGATGAAGCGCATGGTCGATTACGACCTGGAAGATAATCTGGCTGATTCCCGTAAACTTGCGGCGCTGATGCACGGCCTGGATACCCTGCCCTGCCCGACCATCTGCCGCGTACAGGGGGCGGCGTTTGGTGGCGCGGTGGGCTTAGCCGCCTGCTGCGATATCGTCGTGGCGTCCGAAAAAGCCAAGTTTTGCCTGTCGGAAGTCAATATTGGCCTGTCGCCTGCGGTGATTAGTCCTTACGTTCAGCGCGCCCTTGGTCAGCGCCAAATGCGCCGCTACGCGCTGACCGCCGAAGTGATGGATGCGCCCACCGCGCTCAGCCTGGGTTTGGCCCATCAGGTAGTGGAGCACGATGCCTTGGATAACGCGGTGGACAGCATGATCGCCACGCTGGTTAAAGGCTCTCCCCAGGCACAGCGGGCTACCAAGGCACTATTAGCCACCGTGGCCCAAGCTCCAGATGCCGATGCTACTCGTGAGCACACCTGCCAAGTGATTGCCAAGCTGCGGGTGAGCCAAGAGGGCCAAGAGGGCCTCGCCAGCTTTTTGGACAAGCGTCGCCCCGCCTGGACATCTCCTGAAGAACACAATAACGCTGCGGAGCCACGCTCATGACGTTTACCCCGACCAAATTCGATACGCTCCTGGTGGCCAACCGCGGCGAAATCGCCTGCCGCGTGATGCGCACCGCCCTCCGCATGGGGTTAAAAACCGTGGCGGTTTATTCCGATGCCGACGCCACCTCCCGCCACGTGCGTGAAGCCGATGAAGCCGTGCGCCTCGGCCCTGCCGCCGCCCGGGAAAGCTACTTAAACGTTGACGCGGTGATTGAGGCCGCCCAACGCACCGGCACCGGCGCGATTCACCCCGGCTATGGCTTCCTGTCTGAAAACGGCACCTTTGTTAAAGCGCTAGAGCAAGCGGGCATTACTTTTGTTGGCCCGCCCGCTTCCGCCATTGCCGCCATGGGCGACAAGTCTGCCGCCAAAGCGCGTATGGCGAATGCGGGCGTGCCGCTGGTGCCCGGCTACCACGGCGACGATCAAGGCGATGCCCTGCTGCGTTCCGAGGCCGATAAGATCGGCTACCCCGTCATGCTAAAAGCCAGCGCCGGTGGCGGCGGTAAAGGCATGCGCGTGGTAGAGAGCGGCGACGGTTTCAAAGCCGCGCTGGACGGCTGCCGCCGGGAGTCTAAAGCCGCGTTTGGCGATGACCGCATGCTGATCGAGAAGTATCTGGTACAGCCCCGCCATGTGGAAGTACAGGTGTTCTGCGACCGCTACGGCAACGGCGTGTACCTGTTCGAGCGGGACTGCAGCGTGCAGCGCCGCCATCAGAAAGTCATCGAAGAAGCCCCCGCCCCCGGCATGACGACTGAACTGCGCGCCGCCATGGGTGATGCCGCCGTTCGCGCCGCCCAGGAGATTGGCTACGTGGGTGCGGGCACGGTGGAGTTTCTGCTGGACTCTTCACCAGGTCAGGACGGCGCTTTCTATTTCATGGAGATGAACACCCGCCTGCAGGTCGAGCATCCCGTTACCGAGATGATTACCGGCCAAGACCTGGTGGAGTGGCAACTAAGAGTCGCTATGGGCGAGCCGCTGCCCTGCCGCCAGGACGAGCTGACCATTACCGGCCACAGTTTCGAAGCACGCATTTACGCCGAAGACCCGGAGCAGGACTTCTTGCCCGCCACTGGCCTGCTCACCCGCTTCGCGCTGGACTTGGAAGGCGCAGGGCTAGGCGCTGATCAAGTGCGATTGGATAGCGGCGTGGAGAGCGGCGATACGGTGTCGATGCACTACGACCCGATGCTCGCCAAGCTGATTGTGCATGGCGTTGACCGCGACGCTGCGCTAGCCACCCTCAACCGGGCGCTGGCAGCGCTGGATGTGCAGGGCGTGGTCACCAACCGCGCCTTCTTGCAGCGCTTAGCCAATCACCCTGGCTTTAAGAACGTCGAGCTGGATACCCGCTTTATCGAGCGCAACGAAGCGACCCTGTTTGCTCCGCGTCAGTTTTCTACAGAAGACTATGCCAGCGCCGCGCTGATTGGTTTGCATCAATTAGCCCAGGAGTGCGAAAGCGACTCCCCTTGGGGCCGCCACGATGGTTTCCGACTGAACGCGCCGCACACCATTCGCATTGCGCTGTGTGACCCGGCAAGCGCTCAAGCCGCGGATAATGACAGCGCAGTGGTCGTGGTAGAGGGCAAGCGCGCCACCTTGGATACCCAGTGGCAGGTCACCATTGGCAACAGCACACTGACTGCCAGTCTACAGCCGCTGGAAGGCGATGCCGTGGCCGTCACGCTCAACGGTCACCGCCGCCGCTTACAGGCGTATAAAGCTGGTCATGTAGTGGTGATGGCCGAACCCAGCGGTGAAATCCGCCTGTTCTGGCGGCGCATCGACGCCATCGACCACGGCCACCACGAAGCGGAATCCACCCTCACCGCGCCCATGCACGGCACGGTGGTCGCGCTGCTGGTGGAACCCGGTGTATCGGTGGAGAAAGGCATGCCGCTGATGGTGATGGAAGCCATGAAGATGGAGCACACCATGACCGCCCCCGCCGATGGCAGCGTAGAGACCTTCCACTTCCAGGCAGGCGATACGGTAAGCCAGGGCGCTGTGCTGCTCGACTTTGCCCCCAGCGAATAGGAGCCACACATGGCACTGCCTACGTCTATCAAGCTATTTGAAATGGCCCCCCGCGACGGGCTGCAGAACGAGCCGGGCACCATGGTGCCCACCGCCACCAAAATCGAGCTGATTGAGCGGCTGGCAAATGCGGGCATTCGCCACATTGAAGCGGCCAGCTTTGTCTCGCCCAAGTGGGTGCCGCAAATGGGCGATGCCGCTGAGGTGATGCGCGGCATTCAGCGCCAGCACGGCGTGGTGTATTCCGCGCTAACGCCTAACCTCAAAGGGTTAGAAGGCGCCCTGGAGGCAGGCGTTGAGGAAGTCGCGGTATTCGGTGCGGCATCGGAAGCGTTCTCCCAGAAGAACATCAACTGCTCGATTGCCGAGTCGCTGGCGCGCTTTGAGCCGGTGCTTGCCCGCGCCAACGAGGTAGGCGTGAGGGTGCGGGGCTACGTCTCCTGCGTGCTGGGCTGCCCTTACGAGGGCGACATTGCCCCCCATAAAGTAGCGGATGTCGCCAAAGCGCTGTATGAGATGGGCTGCTATGAAGTTTCCCTGGGCGACACCATTGGCGTGGGGACCCCGCTGGCCGCTAAGCGGATGATCGAAGCCACTCGCCAGCAGGTGCCGATTGAGAAACTGGCCGCTCATTTTCACGACACTTACGGCATGGCGATTGCCAACCTGTACGCCGTACTGGAAGAAGGCGTGAGCGTGATTGATGCCGCCACGGCAGGCCTGGGTGGCTGCCCCTACGCTAAGGGCGCATCGGGCAACGTGGCCACCGAAGACGTGCTCTATTTATTGGAAGGGCTGGGCATCGATACCGGCATCGACCTTCAGGCAGTGATCGATACCGGCTACTGGATCACTCAGCAGCTTGGCCGTCAACCCAGTGCCAAAGTGGCACTCGCCAAAGGGTGTGCCAAAAGCAGCAAAGCATAACGCCACCCAAACAACCTAATAATTAAAAATGCGTCACTTCCCGTTCAGATAAGAAAAAGACATCGGAGACTCACCATGGCATCACCTGCAACCTTGCCCAGCTACACCAGCAGCACCGCAGAAAAGCCGCTGTTGGGCATGACCATTGGCGATAAATTCGACCAAATTGCCGCCCAGCACCCGGATAACGATGCGTTGATAGCGCTACACCAGAATATTCACTGGAGCTACCGCGAGCTTCAGCAGGAAGTGAACCGCTGCGCCCGCGCCCTGCTCGCGATTGGTGTACAAAAAGGCGACCGCGTGGGCATTTGGGCACCCAACTGCAGCGAGTGGACGTTGGCCCAGTTTGCCACCGCCAAAATTGGCGCAATTCTCGTGAACATCAACCCGTCTTACCGAACCCACGAGCTGGAGTACGCGCTGAACCAGTCCGGCGCGCGCTTTTTAGTCACCGCCAACCAATTCAAAAGCTCCGACTACACGGCGATGCTGTTCGAGCTGGCGCCAGAACTCAACAGCTGCGCGGAAGGTCAACTAAAATCACAGAAGCTGCCCGAGCTTGAGTGCGTGATTAATTTAAGCGCCGACAAGCACAGCGGCATGTGGCGCTGGGCAGATTTCATCGCCGAAGCCGACAAGGTGAGCCAAACCGACGTGGACGACCTACAGGCCACGCTGCAGTTCGATGATCCGATCAATATCCAGTACACCTCTGGTACCACCGGCTTTCCCAAAGGGGCCACACTCTCCCACCACAACATCCTGAACAATGGCTTTTTTGTGGCGGAAAGCATGGGCTTTACCAGCGAAGACCGTTTGGTCATCCCGGTACCCCTCTACCACTGCTTCGGCATGGTGATGGGTAACCTGGGCTGCGTGACCCACGGCGCGGCGATGATCTACCCAGATGAAGGCTTCGACCCCGGCAAAGTGCTGAAAGCCGTTCATGAGCAGAAAGCCACTGCGTTGTATGGTGTTCCTACCATGTTCATCGCCGAGCTTGAGCACCCGGATTTCGCCAGCACCGATTTTTCGACGCTGCGCACCGGTATTATGGCGGGTTCCATTTGCCCAGCAGAGATCATGAAGCAGGTCATCAACAAGATGAACATGAAGGGCGTGCAAATCGCCTACGGCATGACCGAAACCAGCCCGGTCTCCACGCAAACCGGCGCGAACGACACCATTGAAAAGCGCGTTTCCACCGTGGGCCGCACCCAGCCTCACCTGGAGAGCAAGATCGTCGACCCCGGCAACGGCGGCATTCTACCCCGTGGCGAAATCGGCGAGCTGTGTACCCGTGGCTACAGCGTGATGCTGAAGTATTGGAACAACGATAAAGCCACTGCTGAGGCCATCGACGAGACAGGCTGGATGCACACCGGCGACTTGGCCACCATGGATGACGAGGGCTACATCCAGATCGTCGGTCGCATCAAAGACATGGTGATTCGCGGCGGCGAAAACGTCTACCCGAAAGAGATCGAAGAGTTCTTGTACGCTCACCCGGCGATTTCCGAAGTACAGGTCACCGGCGTGCCAGATAAAAAGTACGGCGAAGAGCTGATTGCCTGGGTGAAGCTCAACAGCACAGCGGGCGAGATTACCGGGGAAGACCTGCGCGAATACTGCAAAGGCAAAATCACCCACTTCAAGATCCCGCGCTACTTCAAGTTCGTGGATGAGTTCCCGATGACCGTGACCGGCAAAATTCAGAAATTCAAAATGCGCGAAATCTCGATTAAAGAGCTGGGGCTGGAAGACCAAAAGTAAAAGGGATCGAAGCTGTTACAACGATCAACTGTCGATCAGAACAACCCGTAGCGGAGGCGTTCGCCAGGGTTGTTCTGATCCTGAGACGTTAGCACCAACCGAGGTTCCCCATGCCCACTTCCCTCGCCCACCACTACCATCAAGCGCTGCGCGACCAGGATATCCTTAACCAACTGAGCTCCCACTACCCCGATGGCCCCACGCTGCATCAATTAGCACCGCTCGACCAGCTGCATATTGGCGGTATCGCCGCATCGAAAAGGCTCTTGGATTTGCTCGATCAGAGCGCCCCTATGGCGCTGGATATTGGCGCAGGGCTGGGGGGATTGATGCGCCAGGGGGCCGCATTGGGTTTTCATCTCACCGGACTGGATATTACCCACCGCTTTAACGTGCTGAATCAAGCCATCAGCGAACTGGCAATGACACAGCCTCCTAACGATTCATCAGCGGGCACTCTGCGCTGTGTGACGGGAGATGCCTGCGCACTGCCGTTTAGTGATGCCAGCTTCGATGCTGTGCTGTTCCAACACAGCCTGATGAATATGCCCGATCCTGCACGCGTACTGGCCGAGTGCCGCCGCGTGCTGCGCCCCGGCGGGCAGCTGGTGATGCATGAGGTGGTCAGCGGCCCTCACTGCGAGGCACTGCGTTTTCCGGTGCCCTGGGCAGAAGGGCCGACACACTCGCATTTGCTGACGTTGGCGGCATTGACACAGCGACTGCAAACGGCGGGCTTCGATATTCGACACTGCGAAGACTGGAGCCACACCGCGCTTAAATGGCGCCAGCGCCAGCGTCAAAAAGAGCAGGCCCCGCGTACCGGTGTGCTCTCCCCGCAGTGGGTGTTTGGCGAACGGTTTATGTGCATGGGTAAACATTTATTGGAAAACTTGGCGAATGGTGCAATTAACGTGGTGGAAATCAGCGCCCGTTGCTAGTCTGTTAGGGATAACGTCAACAAGAAAGGACAAGAGGAACGCCAATGAACCGCTTGGCAAGCACCCTGCTCTTGAGTCTGTTCGGCACGCTCCTACCCCTAGAAGCCACCTTGGCCGATGATGACGCTCCTGCTCTCTCCTATGCAGCCCCCAATAGCGAATGGATGCGCCTCGATAACGGTGTGGTGCTGGAAGGCAGCGACCTGAGCAGCCTGGACACCAACACCACCGGCTTTCGGCTGACCGCGGGATTCAGCCCCGAACAGCTGCCCCGGCTGGATATCGGTGCCGAGATCGCCTATCGCGAAAGTGAAGAAGTCCCCATTACTTCCCAGATGAACCCGCTGCTCATGGACACCCTGAGCCTGGGTGGCGCCTTGGTGGCAGGCGTGCGCATGGGCGCCGTCAGCATTTATGCCAAGTCCGGCTTCACCGAGTGGCGTGGTGAAGCGTACCAGCCCCAGGCCGATGATGGCGGCACGGCGCTACTGCAAGGCTTCGGCGCCACCATGACCATCAACCGGTTGATCAGCCGTTTCGAGTACGAGCGTATCGATGCAGCCACGCTCAGCCACCTCAATATGCTCAGCGCTTCGCTACACCTGCCGTTTTAATCCCAGTTTTCGATGCTGCCAGCCGAGATGTCTCTTGACTCGGCGTTTATCCGTGTTAATGTACTATCGTACTAGTACATTAACACGGATTACATCGACCGCTGGTGACTCACTCATGCCCCTCTCTCCGTCACACTATCAGACTGAGCTGGTACGCCATCTGGTGGCCATCGAGACCCCCGAGGCCATGGACGCTGCGCTGGCAAGCCTTCTGACACCAGCAGAGTACCAAGAAATCAGCAAACGCCTACAGATTTTTAAGCTGCTGCGCGATGGCGTGCCCCACCGCAAAATTGCCGAAACCCTAGGCGTGGGTATTGCGACCGTGTCACGCGGATCACGCGCGCTGACGATGTTAGCCTCTTCACGGAATGATCACTTATGAGCACTACCGATACGGCCGCTGCGGCAGGCCCACAGCCGTTTACCCTGCCCCGCAAGCCCCACTACGTTACCCTGGCGGCGGACTGCGACTTCTTTGCCCTATTTCAAAAAATCGAGCGGCACTTCGATACCTGCTACATGCTGGAGTCGCTGGGCGAAGATAGCCACATGGCGCGCCACTCGATCATTGGTTTCGACCCCGAGTACACGCTCTACGCCAATGGCACCACGCTGACCATTGAAAACCGCGACGGCGATGCCAAGCATTACCAGAGCGACAATCCCTACGAGCTGCTGCGCAGCCTGATCCCGCAAAATATTATTTCACGCAAATACGCGGGCGGATTAAGCGGTTACCTGGGCTACGACGCCATGCAGTACTTCGAGCCGTCGCTGACGCTGAAAGCCAGCGACGACTTCGATACGTTCCGCTTTGGGCTGTATAAAGACGGCTTGATCCTCGACAAGATGACCGGGGAAGTCACCTACTTCTACTACGACAATAGCCGCTACGAGTTTCTGCAGACGCTGATCGACGCCGACGACGAACCCGCAGGCCCGCTGCACATTACAGCGCTGGGCGACACCATGAGCAAAGCCGAGCACGCCGAAGCGGTCGCCAAGGTGAAGCAGGACATCATCGACGGCAAAGTTTTTCAGTGCGAAGTGGGCTTTAAAAAGCGTTTTCGCATTCAGGGCGACACCCTGGCGCTTTACGAGCAGCTGCGTACCATCAACCCCTCGCCGCAGATGTACTACGTGAAGTTTGGCGAACAGAAGCTGATTGGCGCGAGCCCCGAGCTGCTGTTCCGCCTGCGCCAGGGCGAGATGGAGACGTTCCCGCTGGCAGGCACTACCCTGCGCGGCCAAACGCCCCAGGAAGATACCCAGCTTGCCCGCGCGCTGCTCAACGACCCCAAAGAGATCGCCGAGCACAATATGATTGTGGACCTGCACCGCAACGATATTGGCCGAGTGGCCCAGTTTGGCACGGTGAAAGTACGCAGCCTAATGGATATCAAGCGCTTCAGCCACGTTCAGCATATCTCTAGTGAGATCGTCGGAATCATTGCCGAAGGCGAAGACATGTTCACCGCGCTGGCCAGCAACTTCCCGGCGGGCACGCTAACCGGCGCACCTAAAATCGAAGCGATGAAAATCATCGATGACCTAGAAACCGATGGGCGCGGCCCCTACGGCGGCGCGGTGGGCCAGTTCTCTTTCAACGGCGACTGCACCTTTGCGATCCCGATCCGTACGGTGTTTGTCAACGGCGAGCGCGCCTACGTACAAACCTGCGGCGGCAACGTGTACGACAGCAACGCCGAGGATGAATACGAAGAGATTCGCCGCAAATTCGCCGGCACTCGCAAGGCCTTGGCCCCCTTTATGGATACGGAAACGGAGAGCCCCGCATGAAGGTGCTGATCATCGATAACTACGACTCCTTCACCTATAACCTTTACCAGTTTATTGGTGAGATTCTGACCACGGAGAAGAATCGCGGCGAGCTGCCTCATTTTGAGATCATGGTGAAGCGCAATAACCAGATTGATTTTAAAGCGATTGAAGCCATGGCGCCGGATCGCATTATTATCTCGCCTGGCCCAGGCTCGCCGGATGACCCGCGCTACTTTGGCGTATGTGCCGAGGTGATTGAGAAGCTGGGCAAAACCACGCCACTGCTGGGGGTTTGCTTAGGCATGCAAGGGATTGTGCATGTGTTTGGCGGCAAGGTGGTCAAAGCGCCGCTGCCAATGCACGGTAAAATCAGCCCCATTAATCACAATAACCAATCGGTATTCAACGGCGTGCCCGACCAGCTTGAAGTGATGCGCTACCACTCACTGATTGCCGATGCGGCGACACTTCCAGAGTGCCTAGAAGTGACCGCCACAGTAGGTGCACTCACCGCCGACAACTTTGCTGAGCGCGGCCGCTGGCAGGCAGCGGGTGAATTTGAGCTGATGGGCGTAAAGCACCGTGACTACCCAATTCACGGCATTCAGTTTCACCCGGAGTCGTTTGCCACCGAGGGCGGCAAAGAGCTCATCGCTAACTTCCTATTTGCCCCTAACGCAGTGGCATAACCGCGACAAGACCACCTAACACTGCAATATTGAGCAGCACCGTGGCCCAATAAACGCGTCGAAAGCTGGTTTTTTGGGTCTTGTGGCGCAGCTGCTGCTGCGCGCACCATGCCCCCGGCCAACCGCCTAGCAGCGCCAGCCAGTGCAGCGTTTTCTCACTCACCCGCTGGCGCTGTTTAATCGCGGCCCGCTTATCCCACGCATAGAGAACGTAGGTAATCACGCTGGCCGTCGCATACCACGCCAGTAGGTAACTCATATAAGTTGGCATCTCTGTCATGGAGAACTACTTGCGCCGGGAAGGCGGCTTACCGGAGGCAGCTTTACCCCCGCTGGGGCGTCCGCCCTTTATCGCGCCCTTACGCGCGCCCGGTTTGCCGCTAGAGTGGCTCCCGGGCCTCCCCTTTCCTTTAGTGGCCGGTCTTCCCGCTGACACTGCTCCTTTGCCGCCTGACTTACCAGCAGCGGCCCCTTTTGCCTTGGGATCCTTGCGGGCTTTGTTACCCGCGCCGGCACCTGAAGAGGCCCGTTTTGCTGCCGTCTTTTTATCCTGCGCGCTACTTCTACCGCCGCTGTAGTTGGGTCGGGCGATTTTTTTCTTCTCAGGTGCTTTCTTCTCAGATGTTTTCTTCTCAGGCGCTACATCTGAGGTTTCGGTGAGGGCAACAATGGTCTCGATCTCTTTGGGCGTCAGGTCACGCCAATCCCCCAGCGCCAGCCCTTTCAGCGAGACGTTCATGATGCGCGTACGTACCAGTTGCGTCACTTCGTAGCCAAAGTATTCGCACATACGGCGAATTTGGCGGTTGAGCCCCTGCACTAGCGTGATATTGAACACAAAGGTGGACTCTTTAACCACCTGACACTTTTTGGTCATCTGCCCAAGGATCGGCACGCCGCCCTGTATACCGGCAATAAACTCGTTGGTGATCGGTTTATCGACCGTCACCACGTACTCTTTTTCGTGGTTGTTGTTGGCGCGCAGGATTTTGTTGACCAAGTCGCCGTTGTTGGTGAGAAAGATCAACCCCTGGGAGTCTTTATCTAAGCGCCCAATGGGGAAAATACGCGTGCCGTGCTTCACAAACTCAACGATATTGTCTTTTTCTGCCGACTCCGTGGTGCTGACAATCCCCACCGGTTTGTTGAGCGCGATCAGTACTAAATCCTCCTCTTCCTGCGGCTCAATCTCCTGGCCGTTGACCTTTACCCGATCCCCCGCGACCACTTGGTCACCAGTGGTTGCCCGGCGGCCGTTGATCCACACATTGCCCTGCTCGACAAAGCGGTCCGCCTCCCGGCGGGAGCAGAGGCCGCTTTCGCTGATGTATTTATTGATACGGGTAGATTTTCGTAACGACATAAATCGCCATATAGCCTAAATAAACGTTAAAAAGAGGAGCCGGGCTGCTTGAGGAACTCGACCTCTTCCGGAGTCGAGGCTCTGCCCAAGACCGCATTGCGATGCGGGTAGCGCCCAAAGCGATCGATAATCTGTTGGTCGATTTGGGCATCTTTCTTAAACCACTGGGCTGGCGACAACTCCTGAAACCAGAATGCCAGCACGGCCTGAGCGTCTGTGGTCATGTTTCTGCCTCCAACACTGGACATAAAGAAAAGCGCCGCCACCCATCGGTAGCGGCGCTGGTGGGCTGTCTTCAGCTTAGCCGGTGTTACGCAGGCCAGCCGCAATACCCGCCATGGTGACCATTAACGCGCGGGAGAGATCTGGGCTAATCGCCCCATCAGCATCCCGGTTACGCTGCAAAAGCTCGGCTTGCAGGCCATGCAGCGGGTCGATGTAGGGGTTGCGCACGTCAATCGCCTGACGAATCAGTGGCGTGTTCTCCAGCAGTTTCTCCTGCTGCAGGATATCTAACACCACGTCTTCCAGACGCTCGAAGCGCTCACGGAGTTTTTTGCCCAGCGCTTTTAGCGACGGCTCGTCCACCAAGCGGTGCTCGTAGTAGGCGGCAATCGCCACGTCTGCTTTGGCTAGCAGCATCTCTAACATATCCAGGTAGGTGCCAAAGAAGGGCCACTGGGTGCGCATTTCTTGCAGCACTTCACGGCCGCCGGGCTGCTCCAGACGGCGGGAGAAGGCTTCGCCACTGCCAAGCCAAGCGGGCAGCATCAGGCGGATCTGCGTCCAGGCAAAAATCCAGGGGATCGCCCGCAGGGTTTCTACGCCACCATCCTGACGGCGCTTGGTGGGCCGCGAGCCTAGCGGCAGCCTACCCAGCGCGCCCTCCGGCGTCACCGCACGGAAATAGGGGACGAAGTCGGGATCTTCCCGTACAACACCCACGTAAGCCGCATGGGCCACCTTGGCCAGTTGATCCATCTCTTCGCGCCAGTGGGGTTCCGGCGCGGGCGGTGGCAATAGCGTGGCTTCCAGCACCGCACAGGCGTAGATCTCCATGGAACGCAGCGCGATATCCGGCTGGCCGAACTTAAAGCGAATCATCTCGCCCTGCTCGGTCACCCGCAGGCTGCCGTTCACGGAGCCAGGCGGCTGAGACAGAATCGCCGCGTGAGCCGGGCCGCCACCACGGCCAACGGTGCCGCCACGGCCGTGGAACAGCGTTAGGTCCACACCATGTTTCTCACACACGTTCACCAGCGCTTCCTGGGCGCGGTACTGTGCCCAAGCGGCGGCGAGCTGACCGGCATCTTTGGCGGAGTCGGAGTAGCCGATCATCACTTCTTGGCGGTCTTTCGTCAGGGCGCGGTAGCCCGGCAGCGCCAGCAGCTGATCAACCACATCCCCCGCGTGGTCCAGGTCGTTGAGGGTCTCGAACAGCGGCGCGATGGGCAGCGTTACTTGCCCACCCACTTCCTTCATCAACAGTGCCACGGTGAGCACATCAGAGGGCTCGGCGGCCATGGAGATAATGTAAGTACCCAGCGCTTCCGCGTGCTCCTGGGCGATCACCTTGAAGGTATCGATGACTTCCCGGGACTCTGCCGAACACTCCCAGCGGCGGGGAATCAGCGGGCGGCGAGACTCAAGCTCCGCCAGCAAAAACTCCTGACGCTGGGTTTCGCTCCACTCCTGGTAATGGCCTAGCCCCAGGGAGCTGGTGAGTTCTTCCATTACTTGGGCGTGGCGGCTGGCTTCCTGGCGAAGGTCGAGCTTGGTCAGCGTGACGCCGAACACGGCCACGCGGCGCAGGGTATCCAGCAGCGCACCGTTGGCAATGGTATCCAGCCCCACGTCGCACAGCGAGCGGTAGCAGGCCAGCAGCGGCGCGTAAATTTGGTCGCGGGTTTCAATAATCGGCCCGCCATCGTAGTTGCGGCCATCCAGCTGCGCTTTTGCCCAGTCGCGGGTGGCTTCCATTTTGGTTAGTAACCGTTTGAGCAGCTCCCGGTAGGGTTCCGCCACATCGCCCACTTCGGCTTTTAGGGCGCTGTTGGCTTTCCACATGGAGAGCTCGGTTTTGAGCTGTTCTAAATCGCGCAGATAGAGATCCGCTGCCATCCAGCGGCCTAGCAGCAGCACTTCCTGGGTGACTTTGGCGGTGACATTCGGGTTGCCGTCGCGGTCGCCACCCATCCAGGAGGCGTAGCGAATCGGCGCGGCATCCAGCGGCAGGCGCTCGCCCGCAGTGTCCAGCAGCAGGTTATCCAGGTCGCGGTGGAAATCCGGCACCGCCTGCCACAGCGAGTTCTCGATCACCGCAAAGCCCCACTTCGCCTCATCCACCGGCGTTGGGCGTTCGTGACGAATCTCGTCGGTATGCCACGCCTGACTAATCAGCTCTTCCAAGCGGCCTTGGGCGCGGGCGCCGCGTTCGGGGTAATCCTCGGAGCTTTCGATCGCAGTCAAGCACTCATCGATCGCATCGTATTTTTGGATCAGCGTACGACGGATGACCTCGGTGGGGTGAGCGGTCAGTACGAGCTCGACGCGCATATTAGCCAGGGTTTCCACCAGCTTGCGGGGCGAGTTACCGGCCTGCTGAGCGCGCCCCAAGAGCTCCCCTAGCGCGGGCTGCGAACCGGGTTTGTAATCCTCCACCCGACGGAACCGTGCCCGGTAGTGCTGCTCGGCGATATTGGCCAAATTCAAGAACTGGTTGAATGCGCGGGTCACCGGGAGCAGGTCCCGCTCGGGTAGCTGACGCAAATACTCGATGAGCTGGCGCTGTTGAAGCGAGTCGCCCTGGCGACCGCGCTTGGCGTGGGCACGAATGGTTTCAATCTTATCGACAAACGACTGGCCTAAGTCATCGGCGATGGTACGCCCAAGACTGTCCCCCAGAATACGCACGTTATCGCGCAGTGATTCGTGTAGATCATGACTCATTGGCGTGGCCTCCTTGCGGGGTCGCGTTGATAGGTGGTGACATTAGCGTTGTTCTTGTGCTTTCGCGGCTTGCCAGTGACTTTCCATCTCATCCAGCGAGGCCTCGTTCACAGGGCGCTCTGATTCAGCAAGCGCGCGCTCGACAAAGCGAAAGCGACGTTCGAATTTTGCGTTGGTACGGCGCAAGCACTGTTCGGGATCGGCACCCAACGTGCGCGCTAAATTGGTGACGGCAAACAGCAGGTCGCCGACCTCCTCCTGGGCGTGCTGACGATCCCCCGCCGCCAGCGCCTCTTCGACCTCCTCCAGTTCCTCGCGAATTTTGGCCAGTACGCCCTCGGCATTCGACCAATCAAAGCCTACGCGGGCGGCCCGCTTCGAGAGCTTGGCGGCGCGGCTTAACGCAGGCAGCGTTCGGGGTACATCGTCCAGCACCGAAGGAGGTTGCGTAGCACGCTTGGCGCGTTCGTCGGCTTTGAGCGCTTCCCAGCGGCTATTCACCTGCTGGGTCTTTACTTCATCGGCACTCACGCCGGTCGGGCGACGGGACGCCAGCGTTCCGTCTGGGAACACATGGGGATGACGGCGCAGCATCTTGGCGGTCAGCGTATCGACGATATCGTGAAAATCGAAGCGCTGCTCTTCTGCGCCAAATTGGGCGTAATAGACCACTTGAAAAAGCAGGTCGCCGAGCTCGCCGGGCAGTTCATCGAAGGCGCGACGCTCGATGGCGTCGGCCACTTCGTAAGCCTCTTCCAGGGTGTGGGGCACGATGCTGTCCCAATCCTGCTGGATATCCCACGGGCAGCCCTGCTCCCGGTCGCGCAGCACGGCCATTAGGGTGAGCAAATCCTCCAGGGTATGACGCATCAGGCCCCTCCTTTACGGGCACTTTTCTCGGGATCGGCGTTACGCAGGCGACGCACTTCGGTCACGTTGGGCAACTGCTGAATACGCGAGAACAGCCTGCCCAGGGATTCAAGGCCATCGACTTCCAGGGTAATCCTCAGTCGGGCGATGCCCTCGTCGGTATCCGTAAGCGTGTTGACCGCTAACACATTGACCTTTTCATTACCCAAGAGACCGGTCACATCGCGCAGCAGGCCGGAGCGGTCCCAGGCTTGAATCTCGATGGTCACCGGGTAGCGAGTGTGTGCCCGCTCGCCCCACTCCACCTCGATAATGCGCTGGGGCTCTTCCATACGCAATTGGAGAATGTTGGAGCAATCCTGGCGGTGGACGGTCACGCCGCGCCCCTGGGTAATAAAGCCCACAATAGGCTCACCGGGCACCGGGCGGCAGCAGTTGGCCATGCTGGTTTTCAGATTGCCCACCCCCAGCACGGTGATATCGCTTTGGGTCGCCTTGCTGGGCTGGCGGCGTGGTTTTGCCAATAGGCGGTCGAGCTGCTCCTGGTCGTCGGTTTCACCAAACAGCTGTTGGGCCTGGTGCAGCACTTGCCCAATACGCAGGTCGCCAGCCCCCAGCGCCGCGTACATATCGTCGGCGTTTTGGTAATTAACGGCCTTGGCGAGCTTGGTCAGGTCCAGCCCTTCCACATCCAAGCGGCGCATTTCGCGCTCAAAAAGTACCCGACCTTCATGCAGGTTTTGGTCGCGGGCCTGGTGCTTGAACCACGCCTGGATTTTTGCCCGGGCGCGGGAGGTGCGCACGTAACCTAAGCTGGGGTTGAGCCAGTCACGGCTGGGGCCGCCTTTGGTGGCAGTAAGAATCTCGATCTGCTGGCCGGTTTTGAGCTTGTAGGTCAGCGGTACGATACGGCCGTTAACCTTGGCTCCCCTGCAAAGGTGGCCAATTTCGGTATGCACCCGGTAAGCAAAATCGATCGGCGTGGCGATACGCGGCAGGTCGATGACGTGCCCATCGGGGGTAAAAACGTAGATGCGGTCTGGGGCGACATCGCTGGAGAGGCCTTCGCGCAGGTCGCCAAAGCCGCCCACTTCGTCCTGCCACTCCAATACTTGGCGCAGCCAGGCGATTTTCTCTTCGTAGCTGCGGCTCTTGGCGTTGGTATCGTGGCCTTTATAGCGCCAGTGGGCACACACCCCAAGCTCTGCCTCGTCGTGCATGGCAAAAGTGCGGATCTGAATCTCCAGCACCTTGTTTTCCGGCCCGAGTACCGCCGTATGCAGCGACTGGTAGCCGTTTTTCTTGGGGTTGGCAATGTAGTCGTCAAACTCGTTGGGAACGTGGTGCCAGCGGGAGTGGACAATCCCCAGTACGGTGTAGCAGTCGGTGACTTCCGGCACCAGAATACGCACGGCGCGTACATCGTGCACTTGCGAGAAGTCGATCCGTTTGCGTTTCATTTTGCGCCAGATGGAGTAGATGTGCTTGGCTCGACCACTCACGTCGTAACGGTGAATGTGTTGCGCTTCCATCAGGCTTTTGAGGGTTTCGACGACGTCGTGAATATAGCGGTCGCGGTCCAGGCGCTTCTCCGCCAATAGCTTGGCGATAGCCTTGTACTCATCCTCGTGCAGGTAGCGAAACGAGAGGTCTTCTAGCTCCCATTTGATCTGGCCAATGCCCAGGCGGTGGGCCAGCGGTGCGTAGATATCCGCTACTTCCCTGGCGACCTGTAAGCATTTCTCACGGGGAGCGTCTTTGACTTGGCGCAGCGCACAGGTGCGCTCGGCAATTTTGATCAGGGCAACGCGCACGTCGCCCACCATATTCACCAGCATTTTGCGCAGGTTTTCCTGCTGGTTGTACTGGCTCATGCCATGGTTGGGTGCCAACGGGTAGCTAATGGCGGCCATTTGCAGCACACCGTCGATCAGCTTCGCCACTTCATCCCCAAAGCGTTTGGTCACCGCCTCCAGGCTCAGCAGCCCTTCCCGCACGGCGCGGTAAAGCACGGCCGCCTCTAGCGCTGGCTGGTCGAGCTTCAGGTCGGCGAGGATGTCCGCCATCTCAAGCCCCATGCGGAAGCTGGAGCCGGGCGACAGCCACACGCGATGGGTTCGAGGCGCTTCCCGATCTAACTGCTCGGCAAGCTCGCAGGCTTCCTGCAAACGCTCGGGTTCACGTAGGCGCACATCTTCTTGAAGGCGCGTTAACCATTGTTGTATGTCCACCTTTCCGCTTTCTGTCAGCGGTTGGTCTTCACGCACTTTCACCATGACGTTCACTCATCCTTTCTGGGTGACGGCCTCCACACCGCCGCCACCAATGCTCGCTGCAAAGGGCAGGCTAGCCCGCATATTCAAACAGCATCAGCGTTTCCATGTGGGCAGTGTGCAGAAACATATCTGCCACTGTGACTTGCTTGACGCGATATCCCGCATGCACAAGGTGTGCCGCATCCCTGGCCAGCGTGGCCGGGTCACAGGAAATATAGGCCACCTTCGCCACCTGATGGCGCCCCACTGCTTGGCAAATAGCTTCCGCCCCGCTGCGTGGGGGATCTAATACCAACGCATCCACCGAACGCTCGCGAAGCAGTGTTTTTACCGCTATTGCATCGTTTAGATCTGCCTGCTGAACGCTCACATTGAGCTGGTTCAGCGCTGCGTTAGTGCCAAGGCGCTCTACCATGGCGGTGTTACCTTCTACCACGTGCACGCTGGCGCCTGCAGCGGCCAGAGGAAGGCTGAAGTTCCCCATCCCGGCAAACAGGTCGAGTAGCTGCATCCCAGGTACTGGCGTTAACCATGCTACCACCTGAGACACCATCTTTTGATTGACCTCGGCATTTACCTGCAAAAAGTCACCTGGCGCAAACTGCAGTACCAGTTCAGGACCAACGTCTTCCTGCGCGGGCGACACACCAAGCGCACTCAGCGAAAAGCGCTCTTCCAACACAGGCTCTGCACCATGCCAGTGCAAGGACGGTGACTCACGCCCTAACCATGCGCCTAATCTCACTTGGTGCTGGTCAGCAAACCCTTGCCAGCGCTGCCAATCCTGCGGCTGCTCTTTTAACTGCCTGACCAGCACCACCGTAGCCTGGGGCGTCGCCAGCAGTTCAATATGCCCTACCGCGCGGGGTGCATCCAGTTCAGTAAGCAGTTGCTTTAGTGGGGCTATCAGTGCTTGAAGGGCAGGTACCAATACATGGCAGTGGTCGATATCCACCAGCCGGTGGCTGTTGGCGGCACGAAAACCTAGCCGAACACTTCCCTGAGCGTCGACTTTAACACCTAGCCGCGCCCGTCGGCGGTAACCTTCCTGGTGCCCAGAAATCGCCGCCACCTCGCCAAGCGGTATGCCTTGGCGCGCCATTAATTCGCTAACGACTTCACGCTTGTGGGCGCGCTGGGCATCCACCGCCAGATGCTGCAAATCACACCCGCCGCAGTGTCCGAAGTGGCTGCAAGGCGGCGTCACCCGCTGGGGCGAGGTAGTCATCAGCGCTTTCACATGCGCTTCATCAAAGCGCTTGCGGGTGATGTGTATCGCCACCTCAACCTGTTCGCCCGGTAGCGCTTGGTCGACAAACACGGTTTTACCCGCCGGGTTATGGCTAACGCCACGGCCATCGTGGGCTAACCGTTCAATCACCAGCGGCGCCGAGAAGTCGCTAGTGGTAGCCGCACTCTTGGCCGCCTTGCCGTTGCCGCTTGGCTGGCGCGCCAGCCCGGAGTGGCCGGAGGCGGGACGCGGCGGCCGCCGCTTACCCAACATAGCCATCTATACCTCCGGGGCAAATAAGCCCGTGGAGAGGTAGCGGTCACCACGGTCACAGACAATAAACACGATGACCGCATTTTCGGTTTGTTCAGCAATGCGCAGCGCACCCGCTAGGCTTCCGCCAGATGAAACGCCTGCCAGAATGCCCTCTTCTCGGGCCAGGCGGCGCATATGCGCTTCCGCTTCTTGCTGGCCGATATCCAGGGTGGTATCCACGCGCGGCGCTTCAAAAATCGCTGGCAGATACTCTTTAGGCCAGCGACGAATGCCGGGGATACTGGCCCCATCAGCGGGCTGCAAGCCCACAATCTGAATCGCGCTGTTCTGCTCTTTAAGATAGCGCGACACGCCCATGATGGTGCCCGTGGTGCCCATTGAGCTCACAAAGTGGGTCACTTCACCGCCGGTTTGCTGCCATATTTCTGGCCCGGTAGTGCGGTAGTGCGCCAGCGGGTTATCTGGATTAGCAAACTGATTGAGCGGCTTACCTTCACCCCGGGCAATCATGGCATCTGCGATGTCACGAGCCTCTTCCATACCGCCTTCTTTACTGGCCGTAATCAGCTTAGCGCCGTAGGCCGCCATGGCCTGCTTGCGCTCGGCGGAAGCATTTTCCGGCATAATCAGGGTCATGTTGTACCCTTTTAGAGCCGCCGCCATAGCAAGCGCAATGCCGGTATTGCCGGAAGTCGCCTCAATTAACGTATCCCCTGGGGAATTTCCCCACGAGCTTCCGCTTCACTCAGCATAGAGAGCGCGGGACGATCTTTCACCGAGCCCGCGGGGTTATTGCCTTCGAGTTTGGCAAGCAGCGTATTGTTCTTCCCAGCGGTAATTCGCTTCAAGCGAACCAAGGGCGTATTGCCGACCACATCTTCAAGCGTGGGATAATTCATCGAACATTCCTTATCGTAACCGTTATGCTGCATTATATCGGTGCTGCCTGTGACTGGACAGGCAACCTACTAGATTCAACGAGCTTCTTTCATGTCATTAAACACGCGCCTGCTGTTTGCTCTGCTTGGTTTCCCACTGTTGGTCTACGCCGTTATGGCAATATTGCTTGTTATCCAGAGCGACCTGGGAGGACGCGACGAGCTTAAAGAGCGCTTAATCAGCGCTGGTGAGTTGATGGCTCCCAGCTTAGGCGATGCCATGGCCGACGGGGATTTACAGCGCCTTGAAAAGCTCGCTAGGCAGCTGTTGGAGCATCGCGGGCTGCGAGCCGTGACGCTGTTTGATGAACAGGGCAACCGTCTGCTGGTGCTAGGTAGCTCTATGCCACCGCCTAGACTGGATGCGCCAATGGCAACGGCCATCACCATGGAAGAGGACGCCTGGCGGCTGCGGGTGCCGCTGGGCAGCAGCGACACCCTGCGCATGACGAACGGGTGGTTAGAGGCTGAGATGGATACCCGCACCCTAACGCTTGAGCGCTATAAGCTTATTGCAAGCCTGAGCCTTGGCGGTATGTTGCTGGGGTTACTGCTATTTTTAATCGCATTTGCCATTAGCCGCTATGCTACCCGTCCAATCGAAGAGGCTAACCAGGCACTTTATCGCCTGTCGCGTGGCGACTACAGCTTGCTAATATCATCGGCCAAGCCCACCGAGCTAAAGCAGCTGGCCGATCATATCAACCGTTTAGCCGAACATTTCCAGCAGGCCCAGCGGGATATGCAGAGCCAGATTGAGCAGGCCACCAGTGAGCTGCAGGAGTCGATGGAAACCATCGAAGAGCAGAATATCAAGCTAGACCTTGCTCACCGCAGCGCGCTGCGCGCCAATGCTGTTAAATCCGAATTTCTGGCCAATATGAGCCACGAGATCCGCACACCGCTCAACGGCATTATTGGTTTTTGCCGCTTGCTGGGCCGTTCATCCCTCGACACCCGGCAAGAAGAGTGGCTGGAGCACGTTCGCCGCGCCTGCGATAACCTACTGATGCTGGTGAATGATGTCTTGGACTTCTCCAAACTGGAAGCCGACCGGCTGACTCTGGAAGAGGTCGATGTCGATATTGTTGCCCTGGTTGACGAAATTATTGGCTTGCACGCCCCTGAAGCACAGCGCAAGCAGCTGCACTTGGTCGCCATGGTATATGACGATGTGCCGACTCCCTTATGCGGCGACCCGTTACGCATTCATCAAGTGTTGAACAATCTGCTAGGCAACGCACTAAAATTTACCAACGAAGGCGAGATCATCATTCGCGTTATGCTGGATAGCCAAGAGGGTCAGCATGTCATACTGCATATTAGCGTGAGCGATACCGGCATTGGTTTAAGCGATGAGCACCAGCAGCAGCTCTTTAGCGCGTTCTCACAAGCCGAACCGAGTCACTCTCGCCAGTTCGGCGGCAGCGGTTTAGGGCTGACCATTTGCCGCCAGCTTATTCAGCGGATGGGTGGGGAGATTACGGTAGAAAGCGAACTGGGTAAGGGGTCGACTTTCTCATTTACCCTGCCTCTTCTGGCACACCAGGCGGCTGAGCGCCCGCCGGAGCTGACGCTAGATAACCCCACTATTCGCCTTCACGAAACGCACCCACCCACTCGCCATGTGCTAGAGCATTTACTAGTACGCTGGGGCGCGCGCCCAGTCTCGTTTATTAATGCCGGCAATGAATCGCTGCTGATGCTATGTCTGGCGCAGAGTGACTTTGAAGGTGATCGCAAAGCGTACTGGCAGTCCGTGATTGCGCAAACTCCCTGCCCGGTCATTATTCTGGCGAATACTACTAGCTTTGACCTACCCACGTGGGAATTTCCCTACGGCGGCGAAATGCTGTGCAAACCGTTTACTCGGACGCAGCTTGTGACCACCCTGCGTCAGTTGCTGCAACT
Source organism: Halomonas sp. KX33721 (assembly GCF_001596805.1). Taxonomy (NCBI): domain Bacteria; kingdom Pseudomonadati; phylum Pseudomonadota; class Gammaproteobacteria; order Oceanospirillales; family Halomonadaceae; genus Halomonas; species Halomonas sp. KX33721. Next base: position 123,527 of record NZ_LVIA01000032.1, read on the forward strand.
GCAACCACTCCCCCTTGCCAGTGAAGCAGTCAGCAAACCGCCGCTTGCCCCTCGCCTAACAATTTTGATTGTCGACGATAACTCGTCAAACCGTGAACTGTTAAAAGCGATGCTGGAGAGCGATACGCTACACATTGTGCTAGCAGAAAGCGGCCAAGAAGCACTGGAGTTTGCGCGCCACCAAATTGCCGATATGGTATTGATGGATATCCGCATGCCGGGGATGGACGGCATACAGGCCACACAAGCGCTGCGGCGTATCAATAATAGCTGGGCGCGCTGCCCTATTATTGCCGTGACGGCCCATGTACTGAGCACTGAACGACAGCAGTGGCTGGCCGAAGGGCTGGATGATGTGCTGATCAAACCCATCGACGATGCCCAGCTACAACAGCTGTTGCAGCGCTTTTTAGGAATTGCACCACGAAAAGCAGCCCCTACTGAAGCAGCTTCCACTCGTCAGTCACAGGTTCCCACCGCTCCCCCTAGCTCGCTGCCAGCGGTCGATTTGATGCTAGGTGCACGCTTGGCAGGAGGCAGGGAGACCTTAGCCAAGCAGCAACTGGTACGGCTCATTGACAGCCTGCCGGAGAGCGAGCAGCAGATACGCGACGCCTTTCAGGCAGGCGATCTAACGGCGCTACTGGACTGGGTGCATGGACTAAACGGAGCCAGCCGCTACTGCGGCGCACCAGAACTAGCCCTGTTGGTGGAAACCCTAGAAACGCGCCTGCGTACCAGTGGCCTACGCCATGTAGAGGCACTGCTTGACGAGCTATACGTCGCCATGACGCGCCTTAGCCAAGAGCGAGCTTCGCTGGTGAACTAACTGCCCCATCGGGGGCAGCTGGTTAGTTCTCTAACACCACAAAGGCGACGGCGTAGTCGGCTTCATCACTCAGCGTAATATGCGCGGCGGTCGCCCCGCTGGCGGTGAACCGCCGCTGCGCTTCACCGCTCAGTTTAAGGCTGGGCTTCCCCAGGGCATCATTGATTACCTGAATATCGCCCCACTGCATCCCCTGGCGAAGCCCAAGGCCCAGGGCTTTCACAAAAGCCTCTTTCGCCGCAAAGCGCTTGGCAAGATAGGCGACTGCTTGTCCCTTCTCCTGCCACACCGCCTGTTCGTCGGGCCCTAAGATACGCTGAGCAAAGCGCGGGCCGTGACGCGTCACGGCCTGGCGAAAACGCTCAACTCGGGCAATGTCCGAGCCAATTCCCACAATCATGTTAATGGCCGCAGCAGTGGTGACTGTCGCCGTGATCGTGGTCATGCTCGTGCTCATGGGCATCAAGCGCAGCCATTAAGCCCGCTTCTTGCCCGGCAATGATTAGTCGTTTCATCTCTTGCACGGCTTCTTTCAAGCCGACAAACAGCGCACGGGCAATGATCGCGTGGCCAATGTTCAGTTCATTAACACCGGGTAGCGCCGCAATGGCTTCCACATTGTGGTAGTGCAACCCGTGACCAGCATTGACCACCAAGCCCAGAGATACGGCGTGTACCGCCGCCGCGCTGAGGCGGTCATACTCGGCGTTGGCCTCGGCACTCCCCGGTTTTGTCTCTGCATAGGCTCCGGTGTGTAACTCGATGGTAGGCGCGCCTGCGCGCTTGGCCGCATCAATTTGTGCTTCATCCGGGTCGATAAACAGCGATACATCGCAGCCAATCGCAGCGAGACGCTGGCAAGCACTGGCGATATGATCAAAACCGCCGACGATATCCAACCCGCCCTCGGTGGTCAGCTCTTCGCGCTTCTCGGGCACCAAGCACACATGGGCCGGGCGCACTTCTTCTGCCAGCGCCAGCATCTCTTCGGTGACCGCCATTTCAAGATTCATGCGCGTATTGAGCACCTCCGCCAGCAGGCGCACGTCACGAGGCTGAATATGGCGGCGGTCTTCGCGTAGGTGGACGGTAATCCCATCGGCTCCAGCTTCTTCCGCCAACAGCGCTGCCTGAACCGGGTCGGGGTAACGAGTGCCACGGGCCTGACGCAGCGTGGCAATATGGTCGATGTTAACGCCGAGTAATATCCGTGGGGGATGCATAGCGGGTCTCCAATCAATAAGCAGCGATAGGTCGTTATCGCGATCAATAGTAACGGTTGTTCACTAACGATGACGGCGGCGGGCTAAATCCAGCATCAGCTCGCGAGAACGTAATGCCGTTGGGCCAAGATGGGGGGCCAGCGCTGCCCGCATGACCGCTTTCAGAGCGCTCGCTAAGCCCGTAGGCTGCCAGTCGCCTTGCTCTATGTAGCGTAAGGTGCGACCTTCAATACCCTGTTCCGCCGCCACAAAAGCACGGCTGTCAGCATCAAAGCGATAGCGTTGGTGCGGGTCCAGCGCTCCGCCTTCAGGGGTACAAAAACGCGGCGTGGCCTCAAGCACCTCCAATAGCGCCCACTCATAGCGTCTAAGCGCCAAGCCCCGCTCCGCAGGTACCGGCAGCGCATCTAGCAAAGCACTATAAAAAGCAAAGACATCGGTGGCGACCAGTTCAAGCGGGAGTAAGCGAGTAGCAATTTCATTGGCGTAGAGACCACACAGCAGGCCTTCGCCTGCTAGCAGCGCGGTGTGACCTCGCGATTCCATCAACGTTAACCGTTTTAACTCTCGCTCTCCCCGCCATGACACAAATAGCGGGGTGAACGGCTGCAGCCGCTGGCGAGATTTAGAACCGGGCCGCTGGCCGCCGTGGGCAACCGCCCGAATGCGGCCATGGTTGAGCGTTAATAAGTCGACCAGCGCGCTGGTTTCACGATATGCCCGACGGTGCAGCAGAAACGCAGGCTCGGCGGTCATGGCGGTGCTCAATCGAGATCGTAACCCAGGCTCTTCAGTGCCCGCTCGTCATCCGACCAGCCGCGCTTCACCTTCACCCACATATTCAGCATGACCTTAGTACCCAGCGCACGCTCCATATCCAGGCGCGCTTCACGGCCAATACTCTTGATTCGGTCGCCGTTCTCGCCGATCAAAATCACTTTCTGACCTTGGCGCTCCACCAAAATCAGCGCACTGATGTGCGTGACGCGCTCGGTCTCGCGGAACTCTTCGATCTCGACCGTCATCTGGTAAGGCAGTTCGTCACCTAGCTGGCGCATGACTTTCTCACGCACCAGTTCGGCCGCCATAAAGCGCAGGCTCTTGTCGGTGATTTGATCTTCTGGGAAGAAGTGGATGCTCTCCGGCAAGTGCTTGGCGACTTCCTCCTCCAGGGTCTCTACCTGAGTGCCGTGCTTGGCGGAGATGGGCACAACGGCAGCAAACTCACGGCGTGCGCCTACCTCGGCCAGCCAAGGCAGCAGGTCGGCTTTATCCTGGAGACGATCAACCTTATTGACCGCTAGAATTACCGGCGCTTTCACATGCTCTAAACGCTTTAATACGGACTGGTCTTCGTCGGTCCAGCGAGTGCGGTCGATGATGAACACCACGCAGTCCACATCGCGAAGCGCCTGGGTCGCCGCCTGGTTCATGAAGCGGTTGATGGCCTTGTTGCGATCTTTGGACATGATGTGCATGCCCGGCGTGTCGACGTAGATAAACTGCGTCTCTTCAACGGTTTTAATGCCCATCACTTGGTGGCGGGTGGTTTGTGGCCGCCGCGAGGTAATCGAAATTTTCTGCCCCAGAATCCGATTCATGAGGGTTGATTTGCCTACGTTGGGACGGCCAACGATGGCCACGAATCCGCAGGTTAGGCTCATGATTTGTCTCCAGGGGGTTGTTCGAGATAGGACAGTGCTTCTGCCGCAGCCTGCTGTTCAGCGTGGCGGCGGCTGGGGCCTTTACCAGTGGTATGCTCGCTTAGTAGCTCGATGTAGCACTCCACGGTAAAGGTCTGGGCATGCGCCTCTCCCTTTACAGAGACCACTTCATAGCGCGGCAGCGCCGCTTGGCGCGACTGCAAAAACTCTTGTAAGCGTGTTTTAGGGTCTTTTTGGGTATCTTGCAGCGAAATATTTTCTAGACGCTCGGCATACCACGCCAGCACGCGCTCGCGTACCGCATCCATACCGGCATCCAGGTAAATCGCGCCTATCACGGCTTCCACGGCGTCTGCGAGAATTGACTCACGGCGGTGGCCGCCACTCTTCATCTCACCGGAGCCTAAACGTAAACACTCACCGAACGCCATTTCCCGCGCCAGTTCGGCGAGGGTTTGGCCTTTTACCAAGCGGGCACGCAGGCGGGAAAGCTGCCCTTCCCGCGCCTGGGGAAAGCGCTGAAACAACGCTTCGGCAATCACGAAATTGACGATAGAGTCACCTAGAAATTCCAGGCGCTCATTGTTACGACCACCGTAGCTGCGATGGGTCATGGCCAGTTCCAAAAGCGTTGGGTCGCCAAAGGTATGACCGATTCGTCGGCAAAAAGCGGTTAAGGAATTACTCACAGTGCTCCTACGTCATTGACGTTAACTAAGATAACCACACTAACGGTTTGTAAATTATGCTGCTTCATTCAATACGCCGTACGCTGGTGAAGCTGGGCAGGCCGCCATCCCAGTGCATCCAAACAGCAAACGCGCGGCCCACAATGTTATCTGCGGGCACAAAGCCCCAGTAGCGGCTGTCATTGGAATGGTCGCGGTTATCCCCCATAGTGAAGTAGTGGCCTTCAGGCACGACGACTTCGCTCATTTGCGGGCCTGGGTCACGGGGGTTGTTATAAATAAAGTGGCTGACTTCGCCTAACTGCTCTTCCAGCAGTAGCTGTTGGGGAGAGAGCTCCGGGCCCTCTTCAATCAGTACTTTGGTAACCGGCTCGCCGTTGATATAGAGCTGCTTGCCCTCATAGCGAATACGGTCGCCGGGCAGGCCCACCACGCGCTTAATAAAGTTCACCGATGGTTCTTCGGGGAAGCGGAACACCATCACATCGCCCCGCTCAGGGTCGTCTACCTCCAAAAAGCGGTTATGGACAACAGGCAGCCGAAGCCCATAGGCAAATTTATTCACTAGAATAAAGTCACCGATTTCCAGGGTAGGCTTCATGGAACCAGAGGGAATCTGAAACGGCTCTACGATAAAGCTACGCACCACCAACACGACGAGTAGCACCGGAAAAAACGAACGCGCGTAATCGACTGGCCACGGTTCTTTTAGGAGCTTTTCCCGAGTTGGCGCATCCAGGCCTTCCATGGTGGCCGTTTCAGCTTTGGCCACACGCTCACGGCGCTTTGGCCGAAGCACCAGCACATCCAGCAGATAAATGGCTCCAGAGAGTGCAACGGCAAGTACCAGTAATAGTGAAAAATCCATGTGGGGTTCGTATCCCTAGTCGTTTACCTTGAGCACAGCAAGGAAGGCATCTTGGGGAATTTCAACACGCCCCACCTGTTTCATCCGTTTCTTACCGGCTTTCTGTTTCTCTAGCAGCTTTTTCTTACGGCTAACGTCGCCGCCGTAACACTTAGCCGTGACGTTTTTACGTAGAGCCTTCACCGTAGAACGAGCAACCACCTGACCACCAATCGCTGCCTGAATCGCTACGTCAAACATCTGACGCGGAATCAGCTCTTTCATCTTTTCCACCAGCAAACGGCCGCGGGAGTGAGCATGGTCGCGGTGGATAATGACCGCCAGGGCGTCGACTTTATCGCCGTTAATCAATACATCGAGACGCACCAGTTTCGCCGCTTCAAAGCGCTCGAAGTTGTACTCCAGCGAGGCATAACCGCGAGAGATGGATTTTAAACGGTCAAAGAAGTCCATGACCACTTCCGACATGGGCAGCTCATAGGTCAGCTGAATCTGGTTACCTAAAAACTGCATGTCCAACTGGGTGCCACGACGCTGCTCGCACTCGGCGATGACGTTACCTACAAACTCCTGAGGTACCAGAATGCTGGCACGCACGATGGGCTCGCGCATCTGCTCTACATCGGCCATATCAGGCAGCTTGGAGGGGTTGGAGACGTACTGGATGTCGCCGTTCTTCATGGCGAGTTCATAGACAACCGTTGGCGCGGTGGTCAGCAGATCCAGATCGTACTCACGCTCCAAGCGCTCTTGGATGATCTCCATATGCAGCGTGCCGAGGAAGCCTACGCGGAAACCAAAGCCCAGTGCATCGGAGTTTTCCGGCTCGTACTCAAGAGAAGCATCGTTAAGGGCGAGTTTTTCCAGGGCATCGCGGAAATCTTCATAATCGTCCGCACTCACTGGGAACATACCAGCGTAAACCTGCGGCTTCACTTTCTGGAAACCTGGCAGACGCGGCACATCTGGGGTCTTGGTGTGGGTGATGGTATCGCCCACGGGTGCCCCATGAATCTCTTTGATACCGGCCACGATAAAGCCGACTTCACCGGCACGGAGGATATTGGTCTCTTTGCGCAGCGGGGTAAAAATACCCACTTCCGTGGCGTTCCAGTCGCGGCCAGTCGACTTGATGCGAATTTTGTCGCCCTTACGCAGCGTGCCGTCAAACAGGCGCACCAGCGAGACAACGCCCAGGTAGTTATCGAACCAGGAGTCGACAATCAGCGCTTGGAGAGGTGCATCGGGGTCACCCTTGGGCGGCGGAATATCGCGCACTAGGCGCTCTAGCAGCGCGTCAATGCCGATACCGCTTTTCGCTGATACCTGGCAGGCATCGGTCGCATCTAAGCCGATAATCTCCTCTACTTCCTGGGCGACCCGGTCGGGGTCGGCCTGGGGCAGATCGATTTTGTTGAGTACCGGCAGGACTTCCAGCCCTTGCTCAATAGCGGTATAGCAGTTGGCCACCGATTGCGCTTCGACCCCTTGGGCGGCATCAACCACCAGCAGCGCCCCTTCACAGGCGTACAGCGAGCGCGAGACTTCATAGGAGAAATCAACGTGCCCTGGGGTATCGATAAAGTTGAGCTGGTAGACCTGTCCATCGGCAGCGGTATAGTCCAGCGTTACCGACTGCGCCTTAATAGTAATGCCCCGCTCACGCTCGATATCCATGGAGTCGAGCACTTGCTCCTTCAGCTCACGTTCCGTCAAACCGCCACAGGTTTGAATCAGACGATCAGAGAGCGTCGATTTACCGTGGTCGATATGCGCGATGATGGAGAAATTGCGAATATGCTTGAGCTTTCCGCTGGAAACGTCATGAGACATCGAGTGTGTTCTGCCTTATTGGTACGCAAGCGTGGGGGTGCGGCGCTAGGCCGAAGGGCAAAAAAATCGAGGACCGCACCACTGCATTGCCAAAGTTCGTCAAAAGATAAGTGCTATTGTAGCGATATGCGGGGGATAGGAACAGCAGTCCGGCGAGAACCGCCGGACTGGAGTAAAGACAAGGAGGGGTTATTCGAGTCTTAATGCCACAAACAACGAACGACCATCACGGTATAGCCGCACAGGAATAGCACGGTCATTGGGCAGCTCTTCTACAATGCGCATTAGCTCGTCTGCCGACGCCACGCTGCGGTGATCAATACTCACCAGAATATCGCCAGCGCGCAGGCCCGCCTGGGCAGCCACACTATTAGGCTCTACCTGACTGACTACAACGCCGCCATTGATGTTCAGCCGCTCCCGCATTGCTTGATCCACTTCAGCAACTGCGACACCTAGGCGTACTTGGCTATCGCTATTGGCTGCCGATGTTGCTTCGTTCATATCGGGCCAGCTGCCCAGCTCTACCGTTTCTGAGACTTGCTCGCCATCACGCATTAGCGTTAGTTCGACATCATTGCCAGGTGCTACGCGACCAATTAAGCGAGGCAGCGTGCTTGAACGGTCAACCTCTTCGCCATTCACTTCGATAATGACATCTCCCGCTTGCAGGCCACCCTGGGCCGCAGGGCCTTCTGGATCAAGGTCGGCGATCAGTGCGCCAATGGCTTTGCTCATGCCAAAAGACTCAGCCAGATCTTGAGATACCGGCTGGATCATGACACCCAGCCAACCACGATTAACGTGGCCATCTTCACGAAGCTGATCGGCGACATCCATAGCAACGTTAATCGGAATAGCGAACGAAAGCCCCATAAAGCCACCGCTGCGGGTAAAGATCTGCGAGTTAATACCCACGACCTCCCCCTGTAAATTAAACAGCGGTCCACCGGAGTTGCCAGGGTTAATCGCTACATCGGTTTGAATAAACGGTACGTAGGCATCACGGGGTAGCGTGCGGTTAATCGCGCTAACGATGCCTGCCGTCACCGAGTGATCAAACCCAAACGGTGAACCAATGGCAGCGACCCACTCGCCTACTTTCAGTTCGTCAGAGTCGCCAAGATTAAGCACTGGCAGATTGTTAGCATCAATTTTCAGGAGTGCCACATCAGTTTGAGTATCGCTACCGATCAGCTCAGCCGACAATTCGCGCCGGTCGTTCAAGCGCACCAGGATTTCGTCGGCATCCTGCACCACATGGGCGTTTGTCATGACATAGCCATCAGCGCTGATAATAAAGCCAGAGCCTAACGATTGGCGCTCCTCACCGCCTCCCCCGCTACTGCCTGGGGGTGTCGGAAAACTATCGCCAAAGAAGTGACGGAAGATTTCAGGGATTTCCTGGCCGCCAAACCCTTGAATGGCCGGGCTACGCTGAACCGTTCGACTGGTGGAGATATTCACAACGCCCGGTGCAGCATCTTCCACCAATTCAGTGAAATCGGGCAGCGTTTGCGCATAGGCGTTCTGGCCTATAAAAAACATCGCGACTAAGCATAGCCATAGTGTCGAGGGAAGAACCAAGCGCTTCATGCAACAGCTCCTAGTAAAGCAGATACGAAACGAAGGGAGTGCAACTCTTAGCGAGCTACGGAACAACTAACTGACCAAGCGCGGCCGGAAGCGTTCCATCCGCCCACGCATTAGATATTTAAGGACAATAACACCGCATATCAATGCACTAAAGAAAAGCGCTGCGCTTAACCATTCATTAATGCCTAGCAGCGAGGCGCCTCCAGAGACTAACAACGCCGCCAAGAGTGGCAACGCGTAAACCAGAAGCGCTAAATAGCTGAGATCGTGTTTAGGTAGTGCAATGGTAACTTGGCTACCAAGAGGGTAAGCAGACGCACCGCTAGCGACGCGCGCCTTAGGATACACAGTGATGTGCTGCTGTTGGCGCCGCGCTAACAGCCCCATACCACAACCACGCCCTTCAGCACACTGCTGGCAGGCAGCGTTAAGCGACACATCAACGGTCAATCCATCACCCGTATAGCCAACGACGATACCCGTTCTTAAAAGCGATGCGCAGGCGGCATAAGGGGTAGACATGGCTATGGCTCAATACGAACAGATTGCACAATACGCTGCAGCATATCCGAAGGAAGCTCCCCAATGGCTATCAATTGCCAGCGTTGATCACCCTCAGACACCAGCGCCACTGCTGCTGTTGAAACACCTAGCGGGTGAATGCCTTCTTTCAACACGCTCTGCTCAATAGGGTTAACGAAAAGGCTGACTGCGGCCAACCCATCGCTATATACCCGCTGGTTGCTGACAGGCTGCCCTGGATCTTGCGGCTGAGCAACAAACCCCTCTGGCAACCACTCTGCGTGCCAAGAGTGATCGACTTGTTCGGCGCTCACGTCATCGGCGACGCCGCCATCATAAAGTTTAGGAGAGTGAAGCTGGGTAATTTGAAAGGTTTCCAGCACACGTTCTTGCCGGTCACTCATAACATGCTTAAGTAACAGCCCGGTCTCTTTATCAACCCACCATGCATGATAGTAGCGCTGCTGATCCCGGGGTGAAAAACGCAGTTGCACTGCATCGCGCCCTGCTACTCGGGCATCTTCTTGAAGGGAAATATCGTAATAGGAAGTCACATGTTGCGCCCAAGCTTCAGAGGCTTTTAAGCCACTGTTCACTTCTGGCGTAAAGCGCGCCATATAGCCAGCAATAGAGCGTCGCTCGATACTTACCGATGGCCCATCAAGATGTTGTACGACCTGCTGGCGAACACCTTCACGAATGCGGTGGGAAAGTGCAAGCGTACGTACACCCAAGGCATCGATAGCGACTGCCCGGGCCTGAAAGTCATAACAGTGGCCCGCAACCAGTGCTAACTCAAGCCATGCTTGCGTGGTTGCTGGTGTTTGCTGTTCAGCAACCTCGGCACAGGAGAGCGCCGTAGGGGTATCAGCAGTAACAAATGAGGAATGCAGGCTGGCACTCAACAGGCTTAACGTTAATGCAAGCCGGCCTCCCCATAAAGCACATCTGGCAGTCACCATACCAATCTATCAGCCCCTTACTCAGCGATCACGTTGTCCGGCGACCCGCCTTGCTTAACGCTGACCCAGTGGTTCTGTCACTGCTGAGCGCATCAGCGGCATCCAGCTGTCACCACCGCCCGTTGCAGCACCCTGCGCATGTTGCTCTAGGTAGGACTGAAGCATGCGCAATTGATCAACATCAATCGTCGTCGCTTGCTGTGCCATCATGCCTTGCGGAGCAACGGGGGCAGAAAACCCAGCTTCGCTAATATTCATTAAGCCGCTGTTGCCCGACTGACCATTAATGCGAAATGGTGTAGGTTCAAACATAGGCATGTCGGAAGCCGTCATAGCGGCAGATTGTGATGCTGCCAAATTTACCGGCTGCACCTGAGCTCCAGCGCCATTCTGCGAAGCCACTGTATTACTCGCGGGCTGAGCACCACCGGTAGAGGCGCTACCATTAAAGAATTGAACGCCCGTAATGACCATCAACGACACCGCAGCAGCGACACCGGCACCACGAGCAAACGATATACCACCTGCTCGTACAGGTGAGGCTGCGCTATCGCCCCCCATAACAGGCGCTGGTTCTTCACGCAGGCGAGCCATAATGCCAGCAGAAAGGTCTACGCTAACGTCCACCCCACGCTCACGCTGCATCATGCTGCGCGCTAAGTGATAGCGACGCCACGTTTCTGCCGCGTCGGCATCATCGGGCAGTGATTTCAACACCCGGCGCAATTCAAGCTCGTCACTTTCACTGTCCATGAATGCTGAAAGTGATTCCCGTGTGCTTTGACTCATACTTCACACCCTCACACTGTGTTAGAAGAAGCTCAGCGGCAACACGGCTAGTGCGTGTTTTAACCGCAAAACCTCGCAGGCCAAGACCCTATTACAAATCACCGTTTGCATAATGCTAATCACTGGCAGGCAGATAGCATTACGGTAGCTGTCGACGGCTCAACTCGTTAAAGCTAGATAACCTGTATGACGCCTCACTTGCCAGACAGTTCACAAAAAAAGCAAAAACGTAAATGACTGTGACCAAAGCACTACTTTGATTAGTCAGCGGCTTAGTCATCGCGGCTGTTACGCGCCGTAGTGACTAGCGGACGAATATGCTCATCAACCGCTTCCCGAGCGCGAAAAATTCGCGAGCGGACGGTGCCCACCGGACACTGCATCACTTGGGCAATATCCTCGTAGGCTAAGCCGTCCAGCTCACGCAGCGTAATAGCGGTGCGTAAATCATCTGGCAGTTTCTCAATCGCTTCATATACCGCCGCCTCAAGTTGATCCCGAGCAATAGATGCTTCTGGCGACTCTGAGTCCGCCAAGCGACCACTCTGATCAAGAATTTCAGCGTCGACAATATCTAAATCGCTACCTGGCGGCCGACGTCCACGAGATACCAAGTGGTTTTTCGCCGTGTTAATCGCAATGCGATACATCCAGGTGTAAAACGCGCTCTCTGCGCGAAATTTACCCAGCGCACGATAAGCCTTGATAAAAGCTTCCTGCGCTACGTCCTGCACTTCTGCATGGTCGTGGACGTAGCGTCCAATCAAGCCAATGATTTTATGCTGATATTTTTTCACCAGCAGATCAAAAGCGCGTGTATCGCCTTTCTGAGCACGTTCAACCAACTGTTGGTCTGTTTCACGAGTGCCCATTCACACGCTCCTTCTGCTCGAACGTTTTTACGTCGAGCTTTGTGTCTTTTTCGTCCTGTAAGCCGGGCCTTCACAGCAAGCAGCATAGCGTCCCTTGGGCATAAGTTAATCATCATGGAGGAAATTAACAGGCAAAGCTCCACCTGCCCCCTTGGTTATGTTGCACGCGTTGAATTGCTAAACACCAATATCGTCTAGTGTTACGCGTTCTTAGCAGCGCATCAAGCGCTTGCCCCCTCTAGTTAAAACCCTGAGGCTGACATTTTTCCTTAATGCAAAGTTCCGTAACAATTGATTTTTACCACCGTGACGCGCCATAGTAGTGGCCACTTTTAGCCCATCGCGAACGCACAGGTAGCAAGATGTCAGATCAACAGGTTAGTAACCTTAACGTCCTTGCACAGGATGTTCTTACCACCCCAGAAGCACTGAAAAACGCTATCCCCTTAACGGAAAGCGCCGAGCGTTCGGTTATCGAAGGCCGTCAGACCATCCAAAACATTCTAGATGGCAAAGATCCGCGTTTGCTCGTGGTCGTTGGCCCCTGCTCTATTCACGACGTTGAAGCAGCGCTTGATTATGCCCACCGCCTGCGCACTCTGGCTGATCAAGTGAGCGACAGCCTCTATATCGTGATGCGTGTCTATTTCGAAAAGCCGCGGACGACCGTGGGCTGGAAAGGGTTAATTAACGACCCGCACCTGAACGACTCTTTCGAAATTGACGAAGGCCTGCACATTGCCCGCAAACTGCTGGTCGATTTAGCCGAAATGGGTCTGCCGCTAGCTACTGAAGCGCTTGACCCCATCTCTCCGCAGTACCTGCAGGACTGCATTAGCTGGTCAGCCATTGGTGCCCGCACCACCGAGTCACAGACTCACCGTGAAATGGCCTCCGGCCTCTCCTGCCCGGTTGGCTTTAAAAACGGCACCGATGGTAGTCTGGATGTGGCGATTAACGCACTGCAATCTGTCGCTAACCCGCACAACTTCCTGGGCATCAACCAGGCAGGCCAAGTGGCGATTATCCGCACCCGCGGCAACGCCTATGGCCACGTGGTCCTGCGCGGCGGCAATGGTAAGCCCAACTATGATAGCGTGAGTGTTGCCCTGGCAGAGAAAGAGCTTAAAAAATCTAATCTCTCTGCCAACATTATGATCGACTGCTCACACGCAAACTCGAACAAAGATGCCGCGCTGCAGCCACTGGTACTGGAAAACGTGACCAACCAGATTCTCGAAGGCAATACCTCGATTATCGGCCTGATGGTGGAATCCAACATTGGCTGGGGCAATCAAAAAGTGCCTGCAGACTTAAGCCAGCTGCAGTACGGCGTATCGATCACCGATGCCTGCATCGACTGGGACACCACAGTGGAAACGTTCACCCGTATGAACGAGAAACTAGCATCGGTACTGGCGAAACGCATCGCGTAACGAGCCACCGCTCTCAAAAACGTCCCGCTGAGCGCTGCTTAGCGGGCGTTTTTTTATTGCCAGAACCTAACGCCCCTATCACCTATGCCTGTATATCGCGCCTGAAAGGCGGCAACGCATCTAATAGCGCCTGGCCATAGCGGCGCGTAATCACCCGCCGATCCAGCAGCGTAATAACTCCCCGATCGCTCTCTTTACGGATTAAACGACCACACGCCTGCACCAGTTTAATCGAAGCATCCGGTACGCTAATACGCATAAACGGGTTACCGCCCTGGCTCTCGATCCATTCGGCAAGCGTTGCCCCAACAGGGTCATCCGGTACCGCAAACGGCAGCCGAGTAATCACCACGTGGGTGAGATAATCCCCCGGCAAATCGATACCCTCGGCAAAGCTAGCTAAGCCGAAAATCACGCTGCCCTTACCGCTATCCACCGCCGCTCTGTGTCGCTCGATGAGTTCTCGTTTGGGCAGCGCGTCTTGCGCCAAGATGCGCTCTTTTGCCGCAGCAGGCAGAGCCTTTTCCACCGCACGTAGCTGAGCGCGAGAGGAAAACAGCACCAGTACCGCCTCCTCCTCACCTAGCTGCGACACAAAGCGCACAATGGCGTTCTCATGGGCATCCCGGTCACTGGGGTCCGTTGCCTCTGCGGGCACCCGCAGAACCGCATTGGCGTAATCAAACGGGCTAGGAAGCGCCTGATAACGGTAGCGGTTAGCTAAACCAGCCCGCTCCTGCAGGCGCTCAAAACGGCCAAGCGCCGTGAGCGTTGCCGAAGTGACAACCGCCCCGTGGCAGCGCCCCCATAGGTGCTTGGCAAGCGTGTGCGCTGCAGAAACCGGGCTTGCTGAGAACTCAATCTCTGGTTCGCCCGCCACACGACTGAGCGTTATCCACCGTGCGCTGGGTGGCGCATTGGCGGCATCCTGTTCACTAAACGCTTGCCACAGCGCATGAGCCTCCAGGGCGCGACCATGGAGCAACGCTATTAGAGGCAGCCACGTTTCCGCCTGGTCACGGTCCAGGCCGGTCTGTTTATCCGGGTCCAGGCTTTCGCGCAGAATATCGCTAATGCTTTCTAGACTTCTCGACAGGGTGGCAAACATGACTAGCAGCTGCTGCGCCTGTTCGCGCAGCGCCTCGGGCACTTGGCCTTTTTCAAAGCGCTGCTGATGGGTCGCCTCTTCATCTGCCAGACCATTTTCACGCCCTGCCAGCTGATGCCCCATGCTAAACACGTCACCCAGCGCAGGCTCCAAGCTATGCAGCAGCTCAGGCAGCCCTGCCAGTAAGCGAGCAATGGTGGGCTGTACCGCCAGCCCCTGATTCAAATCCGTCAAACTACTTTTCAGGGTTTTTAGCCAGCGCAGACAGCCGTGCACCGCAAAGCGGTGGGCGAAATGGGACAGCGCCTTATCCGGCAGGTGGTGACCTTCATCGAAAATAAAGATGCAGTCGGCAGGGTCTGGCAGAATCGCACCACCCCCAAGGGCAAGATCCGCCAGCACAAGGTCGTGGTTAGCAACGATAACATCCGCATTTTCCAACTCTCGACGAGAGCGGAAAAAGGCGCAGGCACCAAAATGCCCGCAACGGCGACCGGTGCACTGGCGATGATCCACCGTCAGCTGACGCCAGTGGCTGTCTTCGATAGACACCGGCCAGGTATCGCGATCGCCTTCCCACTCGCCTTTACCGTAGGCCTCCGCCATATCGGTGGCCAGTACGTTAAAGTCGCTGCTATCAGCTTGAAGGGATTGCTCGAACAGCGAAAGGGTTGGGTTGGGCTCACTACCCTCCAGCGCTTGATCCAGCCGCGCCACGCAGACGTAACGGCCGCGACCTTTCGCTAGCGCATAGCGAAAGGCAACACCGCTATGGCTAGCCAGCGACGGCAGGTCTTGATTCAACACTTGCTCTTGAAGGGCAACGGTGGCCGTGGAGACAATGAGCCGTTTGCCTTGCGCCTTGGCTATGGGCAGCCCTGCAATGAGATAAGCCAGCGTCTTGCCCGTTCCGGTACCGGCTTCCAGCACGCAAACGTGGCTATCGCTAACGCGCTTTCCCTCGCTGTCGCACTCGATATCACCTAGGGTGCGGGAGATTTCAGCAATCATTAAGCGCTGCCCGTAACGTGGTGTCAGCCCTAGCTTTTCCACCACGTTACGGTAGGCCTGCTGAATATCGTTTTTAAGCGCGTTATCCAGCATGCCCGTTACAGCATGCCTTCCGGCGGATGTTCGCAGGGCAGCTTACCGTTAATGTAGCGCTCAATCTCTGGCAGTGAGAAGGCGTCTTCTTCACCAACAAAGCTGATGGAGACCCCTTTGGCGCCCGCGCGGCCAGTACGGCCAATACGGTGGACGTAATCTTCAGGGTCTTCTGGCAGCGTGTAGTTGATAACGTGGCTGACGTCTTCAATATGGATACCGCGACCCGCAACATCGGTGGCAACCAGTACCTGAATCTCTCCCTCGCGGAAGCTTTCCAGCGTTTTAATACGCTGGTTTTGAGGCACATCGCCGGACAGCATAGCCGCGCTGACACCCGCTTTTTTCAGCAGATCGTCAAGCTTGCGCACCAAATCACGGCGGTTACCGAAGACCATGACGCGCTCAAAGCTCTCCTGCTCCAGTAGCTTCACCAGCAGCCGCTGCTTATCGTCATCGGAGACAAGATAGACGCGCTGGTCGATATCCGCCTGATTCTCGACGGTCACTTCGATCTCGACATGCGCCGGATCAAGCGTCCATTGGCTCGCCAGATTGAGAATATCGTCGGTGAAGGTGGCCGAGAACAGGAACGTTTGGCGCTCCTCTTTTTTCGGCGTGTAGCGAACAATGCGCTTCACGTCGGGGATGAACCCCATGGAGAGCATACGGTCCGCCTCGTCGAGCACCAGCACTTCGGTTTCAGAGAGGTCGATATCACGCTTCTGATGGAAGTCCAGCAGGCGCCCAGGCGTGGCGACCAGGATATCGATCTTCTTGCTCAGGCTATCGCGCTGTTTTTGATAATCCATGCCGCCGACGACACTGGCGACATTAAGCTGAGTAAAACGCGCAAGAGCTTTGGCGTCTTTCTCGATTTGCAGCGCCAGCTCTCGGGTCGGCGCGATAATCAGCGCGCGGGGTGCGCCCGGCTTTTGGCCATCCGGCGTGGGCTCTTCAAGGAAGTAAGCCATCACAGAGATTAAAAACGCGGCCGTTTTCCCGGTGCCCGTTTGCGCTTTACCGACAATATCGCCACCTAACAGCGTGTGGCGCAGTGCTTCCGCCTGAATGGGCGTGCAGTACTCAAACCCTTGGGCATGAATAGCGCGCATTAGAGGCAGCGGCAGATCAAAGTCATGGAAGCGCCACTTGCCGGCAACGGCGGGCACCTGAAACTGACGAAGATCCCAGTTCGACTGACGACGACGCGGTTTCCGACGACGACGTTTAGGCTTGCGGTTCTGGGCCGATGCTGTGGTCTGTTCCGACTCGCTCATAGGCTGTGTATCTGTCCATTGCTGTGGAGGTTAGGCATCACGAAGTGCGCATTGTACCAGGGGTTGGCGATAAGAGCGCGCCCTGCTGTCGAAGGAGCACGCTTGCCTGTTAGAATAAGGCATACATTAACCCAAGGAGCGCGACATGACGCGTAAGAAAAAGACTCGTTCATTAGCGGATAAAGTGACTATCCGCACTGGTCGCCGCAAAGATTATAAAAAAGTGGCGCCATGAGAACCCTGAGCAGGTGACCTCATCGCGCCGCTTTGTGGCTAAAAAGCAGCAGCAGCGCAAACTACAAGCCGTGCGTAAACTAGCGCGCCAGCAAAGTGGCCAACCGATTGCGATTCACCCTGACAAAGGGGGCGACAACTCATCAGGAGACCCTTCGTAATGCGTTTGGTGTCGTTTAATATCAATGGCATTCGGGCACGGCTACATCAGCTTCAAGCGTTGATCGACACTCAACAACCTGATGTCATTGGCTTACAAGAAACCAAAGTGCAGGATAGTGAATTCCCCGTGGCTGACGTAGAAGCCATGGGCTATCACGTCTTCTATTATGGCCAGAAAGGGCATTACGGCGTTGCGTTACTGTGCCGCCAACAGCCGCAGGCGGTGTTTTACGGTTTTCCTGATGATGAAGAGGATGCGCAGCGCCGCATGATTGGCGTCAAGCTTCTCGCCGACGATGGCGAAGCGGTCACTGTGTGGAACGGCTACTTTCCGCAAGGCGAGAGCATTGATCACCCCACCAAGTTTCCGCACAAAGCACGCTTTTATCAACAGCTCGCACACCTGCTTAATACCCAGCATGCTCCTGAAGAGCGGCTGGCGGTCATGGGTGATTTTAATATCTCACCGGAAGACCAGGATATAGGCATTGGCGAAGCCAACCGTAAACGCTGGCTGCGCGATGGCAAAACCAGCTTCCAACCCATTGAGCGTGAGTGGCTGGAAGGCATTAAAGCGTGGGGGCTTAGCGACAGCTACCGGCTGTGCCACCCTAATAACAGCGAGTGGTTCAGTTGGTTTGACTACCGTTCTAAAGGGTTTGATCGAGAGCCAAAGCGCGGCCTGCGTATCGACTACATTCTCGTCTCAAAGCCTTTGGCCGAGTGCGTGACAGGCGCAGGCATCGATTACCCGCTACGCGGTATGGATCGCCCCTCCGACCACGCCCCAACCTGGAGCGACTTTACATTAACGCTCCCTGTTACTCAGTAGTATGTGAAGCAATTAGCAAGAAAATTCAGTAACAAGAAAACAGCCTGCCCCTTGTTTAGCGAAGGGGCTTTTCTTATCAACGAAAATTGGCCAGCCACTCTTCCGCTTGGGTATCCCCAAGATTAGCAGCGGTTGTAAGCGCCGCCTCTGCTTGCTCATTTCTCCCCCACCCATAAGCAAGTTGACCCAGTTGGCGCCAGTCATCGGCTGATTGCGTTACTTCAGCGAGCGCTTGCCAAGCGCCCAAGGCATTATCAATATGTTTCGCCTGCTGCCAGGCCGTCGCTCGCAAGCGCAACGTCTCTTCGTTGCTAGGAAGCTCGCCTGCCTCAAGCGCTGCCTCTAAATGCTCCCCGGCACGGGCGGGGGTCCCGCCTGCCAGATGAAGCTGGATAAGAGTAAGGCGCTCATCTGGGGTCGAGAACTTGCCTAACTGCCATGCCGCCTCCCAGACGGCGGCTGCTACGCCCAACTGGCCTGCCTGCTGGGCAAGCCCGGCTGCCTGACGCCATGCATCGGCTTCGCTCTCAGCGTTTAAGCCCTTCAACAGCCAACTTAGCGCCTGCTCATTCTCTCCTGTGTGCCGTAGCACAACATTCGTGAGCGTTTGTTGTTCAGCGCTGAGATCCCCTTGCTCTAGCAGCGGCACCAGCCACTCTAACGCAGCCTCCCAGCGCTCCTCTTCGGCCAGCATTCGCACCAACAGCCACGCCGTTTCTGCGTAACGCTCATTGCCCGAGGACTCTGACAACCACTGTTCGAACAGAGCAATGGCCTCATCACGCTCTCCGGCTGCACGGCGCAGCAACGCCTCATCGCGCAGCCAGCGGCGTACCTGGCTATCGGGAACGCTCGGGCGTTGGCGAGCGCTGGCCAATTCATCGGCGGCCGCAAGGTTTTCCCCCTGGCGCACAAGGGCGCTTGCCGCTAACTGGTGATAAAGCGCGCTGGCCCACTGGTCAGCTCGGTTACCGCCAGCCAGCCGCTCAGACTGGGAACGCGCATGGCTAATAATACGGCTTAACACCTCTGGATCTGCCGAACCGCTTGCTTGGCTTGCTAACTGGCTTTGCAACCCGTTCAGGTCTTGAATAATGTCACCGGGCAGCGGCTCATTGGCCACGGCAGTAGCGCTCATAGCGCTCAGTAACATGATGGCGACCCAACGCTGCATCCCCTTCCCCCGGCTAATATCGTTCACTGGCCTGCTTGGCGATTTTTCTCTACGAGACATGTCACCGCTACCTTAACTGGAACTCAATACGCTGGGTGGCGCGACGTAGCTGCTGGCTGGGTTCGAACTGCCAACGCGCAATCGCTTCGCGGGCGGCGTCTTCGAAGACCCGACGAGGCTGGGCATTGGTCACCCGAATAGAGCTACCGTCGACACTACCGTTACGCTGAATGACGAACTCCACCTCCACAAACCCCTCCATGCCACGACGCTGAGCACGGGGTGGATACGACGGATTAACGCGATTCGTCGGCGCCACCTGCCCAACGCTCACCGGTTCATTGGAGGGCGCAGGCTCAGCGGCCGGTGCTGCGTCGCGCTGGGCAGCGGCGGGCTCAGGGGATGGCGCTGCCGTTTCTGCTGGCTCGGGCGAGGGTTCCGGCGCAGGTTCAGGAGCTGGCTGTGGCCGCGGTGTGGGTTTGGGCTGAGCCTCGGTCAGCTCGGGCAGCTCGCTTTCCAACTCGACGGGCTCTACCGGCGCGTCAGGCAGCTCTACCTCGGGCAACGCAATCGTACTGGTGGCCACTGGTGCAGGCGCGGGAGTCGGCATGGGCGGAGGCGCAGGTGCTGCTTGCGCAGGCGCGGGAGGCGGTGCCTCCTGTTCGGGCGCCACCTCCGGCGCTTCCACCATGGTCATGGACATCGTCATAATAGGCTCATCGACTTGCTGTTCAGGTGGTGCCACCAGCAGCGCCAGCATCCAGAAGAGTCCGACGGCCAGGGCAATACCGCCTAGCATCGACAACGCATGACGCATCATGGCGCGCTCCGGCTCGCTGCCACGGCGACCTGCTCGACCCCTGCCTGCTGAAGACGATCCATAACCTCAATCAGCACACCCGTGGTGGACTCTCGATCGGCTTGAATAACCACCGACCCTTCACCGCTGAGCATTCCGGCTACCTGCTGGCCAACACGATGTAGATCTACCGGCTGGCCATCTACCCATACCGCTCCTTCCGGCGTGACAGCAATCAGCACCTGAGCATCGGGGCGGGGTGTGGCCGCCGACGCTTCGGGGCGGTCAATCTCCACCCCGCTCTCCTTGATAAAGCTGGTCGTGACGATAAAGAAGATCAGCATAATGAACACCACATCCAGCATCGGCGTTAAGTTCACCTCATTGCTGTCGTCGGCAGCCTCTATAGAACGGCGTCTACGCATCACTCTCCTCCAAGGCACGCGCTAAGCGGTCATGCAAACGCTGGTCTTCGCGACGGATAACGTGCTCTAAACGGCTAATAAACAGCATACCCACTACCGCAATGGCCATTCCCGTTAAGGTAGGCAGCGTTGCCCGGGCAACGCCATCGGCCATGGCCCTGGCTTGGTGGGTATCACTCATCGAAAGGCTATCAAAAACGGTGATCATACCGGTGACAGTACCCAACAGCCCCAATAGCGGGCAGAGCACCACCAGCAGTTTGATCCAGGGCAGTGGGCGGCGAAGCTTGGCTACCAAGGCCGCACTCCATACATGACGTAGCGTACGCGCACTCCAACTGCGGTGGTCGCTTCGGGCTGCCCAGCGACGAACCAGTTCATGGCGCGCGCGCCGCCAACTGATGCGGTAGTACCACCAGCGCTCAATCGCCATGGCGAACACCACCACCGCCACCAGCGCAAGCACGACTAGCACAGCGCCGCCCGCCTCTAACAGCCGCTCTACTGGCTCTAGCCAAAGGGGTAAGGTCGGCATGCTAGTTCACCGTTTGCCCAGAAAGAGTGAACTGCGCTTCCAGATGGTCGGCCAACGTGGCGCTGGCTTCGCCTTCAATCACCTGAGTAATAAAACGGCTGCGACTAGAGAGTGCCGTTTGGGCAAACAGCAGCGGCACAGCGGTTACCAAGCCCAGTACAGTGGTCACCAACGCCTGGCTGATACCGCCAGCCATTAGCTGCGGGTCGCCGGTACCAAATACCGTAATGGCTTGGAAGGTCACGATCATGCCTGTCACGGTACCCAGTAGCCCCAGCAGAGGTGCAATGGCGGCCAGTAATTTAACGATAGGCTGACCACGCTCGATCTTCGGCAACTCGGCCAGCACCGCCTCATCTAGCCTCGCTTCGAGCGCTTCTGGCGTTTGGTGCTTATCCATCTCTTTAAAGCGTTCTAACACGCGACCAAGCGGATTATCTTTGCTTGGCTGATCCAAGTTTTGGCGCTGGCGGCGCACACGCGCACTCACCGTCAGTAGGTAAATATACTGAGCTAACGCAACCAGCAGCCCGATACCACCGAGCACGACAACGACGTAACCGACGTAGCCTCCTTGCTGAAAGCGCTCCCAGAGCGTGGGCTGTTGCGCCAACGCTTCCAGAACACTGCCTTGCGTGGGGTCAATGGCAAATTCACGGCTCTCGCCCTGATGGTAAGCCGCTAACAGGTCGCTGATTGCTGTTGGCGTGCGCGGCACTTCGGCGAGGCTGCTCTCTGCGTCTTGCCCCTTTCTAAGCAGCGCAGACTCGGTAAAGGCAGCAAAATCACCCAGCCGCACGACGCTATGTGACTCTATGTCGCCGCTTGCATCCGCCACCGGCAGCTCGAGACGCTCGGCACGACCGGTATTCACAGTGAGTGTTGCCAGGCTATCCACCACGGCCTCAATTTGTGAGCGCTCCAGAACGTCGACATCATTAAGGCGCGGCGGCAGCGCATCTGCCTCTAGCGTTAGCCAGCTATCGCCGCCTAGATCATTGCGAATTTCTTCACTGTGACGGGCAAGATCTGCTAGCAATGAGGTTAACGCTTCCCCCTGCTCCTCTTGCCGCTGGGCAAGCGCTTGGGCCTGCTCGCTTTGCTCATCCTGCTGCGCTTCAAGGGCTGCCTGCTCTTCTTCAGCCGCCTCATGGGCAGCGCGTGCTTCCTCCAAGGCGGCTTCCAGGCCCTCTTGATCTTCTAAGAATGACTGCAGCCGCGCCTGATCACGCGCTTGGGCAGCCTCTCGGGCCTCCCTTAGCGACCCAAGTTCATCGCTTTGGGCCATGGCAGCGCTGCCCGTTAATGCGCCAACCAGTAACGTTAGGCAAAGCCATGCTTTTGGGCAAGAGAATAGACTCATGGCTGGCCCCCTTGGTCATTGGCAGTAATAGAAAGTGGTAGTTGCAGAAGCTCCGGCGTGCGCTGATCATTAACGATGCGCAGGCCGTTGCGTACCTGACGGCGAGCGGGTTCGTCTAACGCCAGCCATTCACCGCTCTCTTTATCCCATACGCCACCTTCGCGACCATCGGGCGTCAGGTAGTAAAAGCCAATACGGCCAATGCGCAGGTACTCCACCTCTCTTGGCGACGCTCCCTCCATCACCAACCGGCCTCGCCAACTATCCACTTCACGGCCATAGGCCAGCTCAGCGCGCCAGGCTTCGAGCAAGCTGGCAATGCGTTCAGCGCTGCCTGCCTCGGGATTACCGGCGGATTCCACCCTGGCGAGGCGTTCATCGGTTAAGAAAGGTAGATCTGACTCGATCCAACGGGTTAGCTGCTCGGCCATGTCCTGCTCAATCATGGGCAGCGCATCACGGGTATCGCTTAACGTATCAAGCGCTTGGCTTAATCGCTGCTGGCGCTCGGCTTCGCTAGCCAGGCGGCTACTGAGCGTTGCGTTAGTAGTTTCCATCTGGCGGGTTTCCCGCTCTAGGCGGCGCAGCTCTTCAATGGCGGAACGCGTAGCTTCATCCGCGCTGTCAATTTGCTGCTGCAGTTCAGACTGGGTTTGCTGGGCCTCGACACTTTGGGCCGCTTGATCCATTGTCTCATCACTTGCCATTAGCGTACCGCTGACCAGCACTCCTGCTAGCCAACACCCACGCAAGGCAAAGAAAGGCCTTTTCAGCACGTTATGTCTCCGTCACTGCTTAACGCGCCCTCACGAACGGCGCGCTAAAACTCATTAGGTATAAGAACGATTTGCGTTTAACGCGTGCAGTGTATAGCGTAACACTAATAGAATAAATGACAATATTTATCATTAACATCCACCAACAGTCTGGCGGGAGTTGCGCGCATAAAAAACGGGAGCCATAAGCTCCCGTAGAGAACGTAACGACAGCAGTGCTTAAAACGCCCAGTCGTCGTCTTCTGTGGCGACCGCTTTACCAATGACATAGGAAGAGCCAGACCCTGAGAAGAAGTCGTGGTTCTCATCCGCGCTGGGTGACAGTGCGGCCATGATCGTCGGGTCAACGTCCGTCACGCTGCTGGGGAATAGCGGCTCAAAGCCCAGGTTCATCAGGGCTTTGTTGGCGTTGTAGTGAAGGAATTTCTTCACATCTTCCGACAAACCAACCTCATCATAAAGCGATTCAGTGTAGCGAACTTCGTTGTCGTAAAGCTCCAGCAGCAGCTCGTAGGCGTAATCTTTCACTTCCTGCTGTCGCTCGGGCGTCTCTTCTGCCAGCGCCTGCTGGAATTTGTAGCCCACGTAGTAACCGTGCACCGCTTCATCACGAATGATCAAACGAATCAAGTCGGCCGTGTTGGTCAGCTTGGCATGGCTGGACCAGTACATGGGCAAGTAGAAGCCCGAGTAGAACAGGAACGACTCCAGGAAAACGCTCGCCACCTTGCGCATCAGCGGGTCGTCCGAGCGGTAGCGCTTCAGGATGAGCTCCGACTTCATCTGTAGCGTCGGATTTTCCTCACTCCAGCGGAACGCGTCGTCTACATCACGCGTTGCACACAGCGTCGAGAAAATCGAGCTGTAGGAGCGCGCATGCACGGATTCCATAAAGGCAATATTGGTGTATACCGCTTCTTCATGAGGAGTGCGGGCATCCTCCATCAGCACAGGCGCACCCACGCTGCTTTGAATGGTGTCCAGCAGCGTCAGGCCCGTAAATACGCGGATAGTAAGCTGCTTCTCTTGCTGCGTCAGCGTGTTCCACGACTGAATATCATTAGAGAGCGGCACTTTTTCCGGCAACCAGAAGTTACTGGTCAGGCGGTTCCATACCTCAAGGTCTTTATCGTCTTGAAGGCGGTTCCAGTTAATCGCATTCACTCGCGACAAACGTTGCATCATCGTCATCAGAGTTCTCTCACAAACATCTTCTTAAAAGCGTATCCGAGGTTACAGCGTACAGGAGACGCAACCCTCTACCTCGGTGCCTTCAAGCGCACTTTGGCGTAAGCGAATGTAGTAAAGCGTCTTGATACCTTTACGCCATGCGTAAATTTGCGCCTTATTGATATCCCGCGTGGTGGCCGTGTCCGGGAAGAACAGCGTCAACGAGAGGCCTTGGTCAACGTGCTTGGACGCCTCCGCGTAGGTATCGATAATTTTTTCAGGGCCGATTTCGTAAGCATCCTGGAAGTAACCGAAATTCGCTTCGTTCAAGAATGGCGCTGGGTAGTAAACGCGACCCAGCTTGCCCTCTTTACGGATCTCGATCTTCGCCGCCACCGGGTGAATGCTGGAGGTGGAGTGGTTGATGTACGAGATAGAACCAGTCGGCGGTACCGCTTGAAGGTTACGGTTGTATAGGCCGTGCGCCATCACCGAGGCTTTCAGCGCTTGCCAATCGTCTTGCGTGGGCAGTGCAATACCGCTGCGCTCGAAAAGCTGACGGACTTTCTCGGTACGCGGCAGCCACGCCTGGTCGGTGTACTTATCGAAGAACGTACCCGATGCATAGGTAGAGTCTGCGAACCCGGCAAAGGTCTCACCGTGTTCGATGGCCAACTGGTTCGACGCACGAATGGCATGGAACGCAACGCAGTAGAAGTACAGGTTCGTGAAGTCCAACCCCTCTTCTGAGCCGTAATAAATATGCTCGCGAGCCAGGAAGCCATGCAGGTTCATCTGGCCAAGACCGATGGCGCGCGATTTGGCATTACCCTCGGCGATGGAGGGAACGCTGCGCAGATTACTCATTTCAGACACGGCGGTCAGACCGCGAATGGCGATCTCGACGCTGGTGCCGATATCACCGGAATCCATCACCTTAGCGATGTTCATCGAGCCGAGGTTACAAGAGATATCTTGCCCTACCTGACGGTAGCCCAAGTCGTCGTCGTACTCGGTCGGCGTGTTGACCTGCAGAATCTCGGAGCACAGGTTACTCATGTTGATACGGCCTGCAATCGGGTTGGCGCGGTTGACCGTATCTTCGAACATGATATACGGGTAGCCAGACTCGAACTGCAGCTCGGCCAGGGTTTGGAAGAAGGCGCGAGCATTGATCTTGTGCTTGCGAATACGCGCGTCGGCCACCATTTCATGGTACTTCTCGGTCACACTGATATCGCCAAACGGCACGCCGTAGACCCGCTCTACATCGTAGGGCGAGAAGAGGTACATATCATCGTTGCGCTTCGCCAGCTCAAAGGTGATATCGGGAATAGTCACACCCAGCGACAGCGTTTTGATGCGGATTTTTTCGTCCGCGTTTTCACGCTTGGTGTCCAAAAAGCGCAGAATGTCCGGGTGGTGGGCGTTGAGATAGACCGCTCCGGCACCTTGGCGCGCACCTAGCTGATTGGCGTAGGAGAACGCGTCTTCCAGCAGTTTCATGATCGGAATGATGCCCGACGACTGGTTCTCGATACGCTTGATCGGCGCGCCGGATTCGCGAATGTTGCTGAGCAGGAAGGCCACGCCGCCGCCACGCTTGGAGAGCTGCAGCGCGGAGTTGATGGAACGCCCGATGGACTCCATATTGTCTTCGATACGCAGCAAGAAGCAAGAGACCAGCTCGCCTCGCTGGCGCTTACCACAGTTTAGGAAGGTGGGCGTCGCAGGCTGGAAGCGGCCGCTGATGATCTCGTCGACTAGCGACTTGGCCAGCGCTTCATCGCCACGCGCTAGCGTGAGCGCCACCATGCAAACCCGGTCTTCATACCGCTCGAGATAACGTTTGCCGTCGAAGGTTTTGAGCGTGTAGCTGGTGTAGTACTTGAACGCACCCAAGAAGCTCGGGAAGCGGAATTTGTACGCATACGCCTGCTCGAACAGCGCTTTGACAAACGTAAAGCTGTACTGCGCCAGCACGTCGGCTTCGTAGTACTGCTCTTCCACCAGGTAGTCCAACTTCTCTTCCAAGGAGTGGAAGAACACGGTGTTCTGATTGACGTGCTGCAAGAAGTACTGGCGCGCCGCTTCGCGGTCTTTATCCAACTGCAGTTCGCCGTTGGCACCGTACAGGTTCAACATCGCATTCAGCGCATGGTAATCCAGCGTGCGCGCCTCGGTGGCTCCCGCAGCAGGGCGTTGATCTGCCGAGTTTTTTGCAGCTACGTTCTTAGAGACTGAGCTTGACGTTTCCAAAACTCTTCTACTCCTTTGCGGACCTTGGCGACATCGTCATCGGTACCAAACAATTCAAAACGATAAAGCAGCGGCACTTGGCACTTTTGGGCAATGATTCGCCCCGCCAAAGCGTATGCGTCACCAAAATTAGTATTACCAGCAGCAATGACACCTCGTAAGAGGTGTCGGTTGTGCTCGTCATTTAAAAACCGAATAACCTGCTTTGGCACAGCCCCATTGGCCGAGCCACCTCCGTAGGTGGGGGTAACCAATATGTAGGGCTGCTCAATGCGTAGCGTCGGGGCTTCACGATGTAACGGCAGCCGCTGTGCACTTAAACCAAGCTTTTCAATAAAGCGATGGGTGTTGCCTGACTTGGTGGAAAAATAGACCAGCGTACCTGCCTGCTCGGCTTCCACGTCAGCAGCGTGCATGGGTGACGATTACGCCAACGCTTGGATGCGGTCCGGACGGAAGCCCGACCAGTGCTCTTCACCGACGACCACGACAGGCAGCTGGCGGTAACCCAGCGCTTCGACTTCTGCTTGAGCACCCGTTTCGGCGGTAATGTCGATGACGGTGTACTCAAGGCCTTGCTTATCCAGCGCGCGATAGGTGGCAGTACACTGTACACAGGCAGGCTTGCTATAAATTTGGATTTCCATGGCTATTTCCCCTTTTCATAGCGGCAATTTTCAGGTAGTGCGCAGTGCTTGCTCTACCCCTCTAAAAGTCACCACGCATACTATATATAGACTAAGAGAAAATCAATTTCAGCATATATGGTATTTTTTCATCCACAGGTTATGGACAGCTCATGCCCAGCGCTATACCCAGAATCGAGTAGGAGGGGGAGTCGCCTCCCCCGTCCTCTCACACCACCGGGCATACGGATCCGTACCACGGCGGTTCCTGTCATCCACTATTGGACTGAGCTTCGTTCCGCTGAATCCGCCCGCCTGTGTGCTCTAAGCGCTTCGACAGTCTTTGGGCTTCCGGCCCGCCACACAGTTATCGAGAGCCCTCCGGGGAGGCTTCTGCTCGTACACATCAGAGAGTGGTCAACTATCCACTCGTGACAGGTTCAGCCCTTCAGCTCTTGGTTAGAGAGCCTAATATGGCCTCTGCTGACTCCTGTTCGCCCATCCCGACACCTCACGGTGTCGGTAGCCAGTGGCAGGCGAACAGGCCTCCCAGGGTAAGACGCGCGACCTTCCTCCCATCTACCCGCCGCATCTACTTCCACATCTTCTGGATAGCTATTGGGCTTCGAGTTTCATGGCCCTCTCGCCCAGATGTGGCTGCCTCATATGCGGTTCCTGTTCGTCGGGCCAGGAGTTTGCCTACAGCTTCCTTCAGATTCCGCC